>JAFAFM010000197.1 GCA_023423495.1 Armatimonadota bacterium | reverse complement strand
CCCTAGTGCTGATCAACATTGCCGTTGGTAGCGCAATCCTGCTTATTGGAAACATGCTGTTCGTTGCCTCAGGGGTCTTAACCCCTGGATTGTTGCCTGATAAGCGGATCGTGTTCCCCTTGAACTTCACCCTGCCGATCGTGTTTTCAGCTTGGTGTTTAGTCGTCGCCTATCTCACCTGGCGCATCGGAAACCCTTTGGAGCCCACATTGGAAGTGTTCCAAAGATTCGCGGGCCTTTTTGAAACCGTAGACCTTGTTTGGTTTCCGGTTGTCCAATGTGCCGTTCTCACCGTTGCGGCCCTGATTTCACCTAGAATGTCCTCCAGCCAAAGTGTAGACTCGGCCTGATGCAGGTTCATTTCGGAGAAGAACTGCTTAGGGCGGAATGGCCGGACGCCGTTGGATGCCTAGGCACCTTCGACGGCGTGCATCTAGGTCATCGCCAAGTGATCGGCACCGCCGTCCAGGGGGCCAACAGCAAAGGGCTTCCATGTGTCCTCATTACCTTCGACAGGCATCCGGCAGCTGTGCTCGCACCGGACCGCTGCCCGCCCGCAATCGCTCCTCTATCTGCCAACCTCAGCGAGTTCGAAAAATTGGGCGTCTCGCTCGCGTTGATCCTGCCCTTTACCAGATCCCTGAGCGAGACTCGGGCCGAGACCTTTCTCCATGAAGTTTTCATTGCTGAGGCGAAGGTGCGTCACCTTGTCGTGGGGCACGACTTTGCTTTTGGAAAAGGTCGGGAGGGCACAACGGAATGGCTCGCCCAGCGGATCGACACCGAAGTCGTTCCACCTTTCGAAATCGAGGGACATCGCGTGAGCAGCAGCGCAATCCGCCAAGCTATCGCGGCGGGCGATATGCAGTCCGCGCGAAAGTGGCTGGGAAGGGACTTCGCACTCTACGGGGTCGTAATCCACGGGGAGAAACTGGGAAGAACGCTAGGCTTTCCGACCATCAACTTGGCCCGATCCTACGATGGTGTTTTGCCCCGTGACGGTATTTATTCTGGCTCGGCCGAACTTCGAACCGGCACGTTTCGAGCCGCGATCAGCATTGGCATTCGCCCGACCGTCGGAGGTAACGCCCGAACGATCGAAGCCTACTTACTTGACTATCCCGGCCAGGAAATCTACGGTTCCACGGTCAAATTGCGGTTTAAGCGCCGCATCCGGGATGAACTTAAATTCGATTCGCTTGAAGCACTCACGGAGCAGATGAAGCAGGACGTTCTCGAAATCGCAAACGCAGAACCGATTCGATAACGTCTTGATAGTCATGAAGAAAGCCATTCTGGTCGTTGCCGGATTGCTGATTTTGCTCGTGGGAGCAAGAATCCTGATGTCTTTTGGCGGGCAGGATGACAAGAAACTAGTGCGAGAAGCGCTTGCTGAATCCATCAAGGCAAGTCGGGAAGGACGTCCGGGCGGTGTCATGGACAAGATTTCCGACAAGCTCACCGTGAACGACGCTCGGTTTTCGCGCGGTCAGATTGCGAACGTCATCCGAAACTCCAAACCTGAAGTGGAAGTGCTTCAGCAGGATCCGGTGATCATTGGCGAGGAGGCTCAAATCACGTCGCCAGTTAAAGTGCGCATCCCGCTTCCGGTTGGCAACGGTTCAGCTTTCGACCGGACGATCAATGATGTGACGCTCGTGTTTGCAAAGGAATCAGCGACCGAGTGGCTGATTATCCCCACCTCGAAATGGAGGCTAACAGAGGTAAAGCTTCCGGATGATGTGATGTCGCAATTCAACGACATTGGTGGTGCAATGGGCGGCTTTGGCGGACTTGGCGGCTTCGGACTCTAGGCCAATTGGCCCACTCTCGCCACCCCGCTCCCTAGCAGACAGTTGCTTCCCAATGGGTGCGACTTAAGAGACCGCATCACTTCACAGGAGAATACGACTACATGAAGAAGCTTATCGGGCTCATTGCCCTTGCTGGCGTACTATCTGCGGCCATGATCGGCTGCAGTCAACCTACCGAGGGCGACACCGCTCCTGCGACCAATCCTCCGGCCACAACTCCGGACACAACCGCCAAGTAAGGCAATAGAGCCGCCCAAGCGGGCGGCTCAATACACCGTTAGGCCAGTTTCGCGTCGAGGGTGATCTCGACGTTCAGGGCCTTCGAAATCGGACAGCCGGCTTTCGCGGCGCTCCATGCTTCTGCAGCTTTCTCAGCATCTGCGCCAGGAGCGGTAACAACCGTTTCCAGATGGGAAGTCGTCACTTTCAGGTTCTCCATCGTTACGGTCGACTTCGTTTCAATTCTCTCGGGATTGATGCCGCGCTCTTCCAACTGTCCGCTCAGGGCCATCGAAAAGCAGGCTGCGTGAGCAGCAGCAATCAACTCTTCGGGATTCGTTCCCGCCTCACCCTCGAAGCGCTTCTTGAAGTCATAACCCACTTGATTCATTGCCCCGCTTTCGGTGCTCAATTCACCGGCTCCTGACTTGAGCCCGCCCTTCCAAACCGCAGTCGCAAACTTTTTCATTTAACTTCTCCTCAAAACTAGATCGATCTTGACTAGCTTACTTGCCTCGAACCGATCCCGGTCGCTGGTAACGTATGGAAATCCATGCCGACTCGAGAGGAGATCGCTAGAATTCCGAAGGTCGAACTTCATGTTCACCTTGAAGGCTCGATTCGGCCCGAAACCTTGCTCAAATTGGCGAATCGGCACGCCATTAGCCTGCCAGCATCAGACGTTGCCGGACTTCGAAACTGGTACCAATTTCGAGATTTTCCGCACTTCGTGGAAGTCTACGTGGCAATTTCAAAGTGCCTGAAGACCGCTGAGGATCTCGAGCTTGTGGCGCGGGAGTTCCTCGAGGGCCAGGCTGAACAAAACATCCTGCACAGCGAGGTGACCTTTACCGCCGCCACCCTGGAACAGTATGTGGGCATTCCGGTTTCTGAGCAAATCTCGGCATTGCAACGAGCCATTCAGTTTGGAAGAGACGAACTGGGCATTTCTATGCAGCTGATCTTTGACATCGTTCGCGGCATGACTCCTGAGCGTGCGCACCAAGTCGCGGAATGGGCCGTGGAGTATCACGGGCAGGGAGTTTGTGCTCTGGGAATTGCCGGAGAAGAATGGCGAGGCACCGAGGAGTACCAGTCCGCTTATTCCTATGCCGCAGAAAAGGGGGTTCCCGTGGTGGCCCACGCGGGGGAAACCTGCGGGCCAGAGGTTGTCTGGGACAGCCTCATCTATGCAAACGCCGTCAGGATCGGACATGGCGTCCGCTGTCTGGAGGATGAGGAGCTGGTAGAAGAACTCCGACGACGGCAAACTCCACTGGAAGTCTGCCCCTCCAGCAATGTCATGCTCGGCGTCTTTCCGTCTTTGGAAGCGCATCCCCTCAAGATGTTGGTGGATGCCGGCCTCTATGTGACCATCAACTCCGACGATCCTCCGATGTTCAACACGACGTTAACTGATGAACTCTTTCGGGCAGCCGAGACATTTGGATTTTCACTTGACGAGCTTCGACAGTTCACGCTCAATGCCGCCAAAGCGGCCCTAGTGCCAGAGGACAAAAAGGCTGAACTCGTTTCGGCGGTGTCTTGATGACCTCTGCTCTGATCCAAGAACTAGAGAAGCTATTGGATCCGGAACGCGTGCTTTCGGGTCCCGCAGCGGAGCGAGCGTACGACTGCGACGCCTACACGGTCGATCGTTCCAAACCGATGGCTGTCGTTCTGCCGGAATCTACTTCTGAGGTTTCTAAAGTCGTTCGGTGGTGTCACGAGCGTCGAATCCCTTTCACCGGTCGAGGCGCGGGAACCGGACTGAGTGGCGGGGCTCTGCCAGCCCTGGGTGGAGTGGTCATTGCGACAAAGCGGCTCACACGCATCCTGGAAATCGATATCCGCAATCGATGCATGAAAGCCGAGGCGGGAATCGCAAACAAGAAGCTGTCGGATGCCGTCCGAGGTGAAAGGCTCCACTTCGCTCCGGATCCTTCCTCCCAAAGTGTTTCAACCTTGGGTGGCAATATCGCCGAGAACGCGGGTGGGCCCCACACACTGAAGTACGGCGTCACGGCTCAGCATGTCCTTGGCGTGACGATGGTCGATCCAACCGGCGAAATATTGGAGTTTGGTGGTCCACAGGGAGGTGGTCCGGGCTTCGATTTCGTTTCATTAATCGTTGGGTCGGAGGGGACGCTCGGAATCGTTACAGAGGCATGGGTCAGGCTGACTCCTCTTCCGACGGCTGTCGAAACGGCGCTGATCGCGTTTCCTACAGTTCGGGACGCCACCCAAAGCGTCGCCGACATTATCGCTTCCGGAGTCATTCCGGCTGCCTTGGAACTCATGGACCGTGGCATTCTCGTTGCCTTGTCCGCCGCATTCGGCCTCCAATATCCAGAAGGCACGGCGGCGTTGCTTTTGATCGAATGTGACTCAGATTTGCCGGTGAATGATGCAGTCCAACGCGTTCACCAGGAAATGTCCACGGCCACCAAGATTTGCCAGCAGAACGCGGCGATGGAGATCTCTGTTGCTCAAACGGAGACCGAGCGCCAAAAGCTATGGATGACCCGAAAAAAGGGAGTTGGCGCGATGGGCCGACTGGCTCCCTCGATCGTGACCCACGACGGTGTCATTCCTCGCTCCAAGCTGCCGGAGATGCTGGACTTCGTCTATGCGACGGCCGCAAAGCACGGCGTGAATGTGGCCAATCTGTTTCATGCGGGCGACGGCAACCTCCATCCATGCTTTTACTTTGATGACCGCGATCCGAAGCAGGTTGAAGCCGTGGTGGAAGCCGGTGAAGAGATCATCCGGCGGTGCGTCGAACTTGGCGGGAGTGTTACTGGCGAACATGGAGTCGGGGTCGAAAAGCAGGACCTGCTGCCCCTTATGTTCACGCCGGACGATCTGCGCCTTCAGGCGATGGCGAAGCAAATCTTTAACGACGGAGAAATCTGCAATCCCTGCAAGGTGCTTCCGAATCAGAAGAGCTGCGTGGAGCACAAAAAACGCTGGCGAGGTGTGGCTTGGTAGAACCCGCTGAGCCCAAGTCCATCGGAGAGCTTCAAGAGATTCTGCGAGAGAGCTACGCCGTGCAAGTCTGGGCTAGGAAGATAGATGCTTCAGTTGAGAACGTCCGACCGGTTGTCCTCCGGGCTTTCGCAGGTAACGTCGATTTTTTCCCCGAGGACCAAGTCGCAACGTTCAAAGCAAGCACTCCGTTGGTCGAGATGCAGCAGGAGCTCGCCGGATTCAAGTTGTGCGTTCCTTGCCGACCACGAACAGGAACGTTAGCCGGGAGCTACATGACCGCGGGAGACGGTTGGCGTGATTGGGTGATTGGGGGTACGTACATGCTTCCTGATGGCACCGTTTGTAAGTCGGGGAGCCACGCCGTGAAAAACGTCGCTGGTTACGATGTCCACCGCTTTCTAGCCGGAACACGCGGCTCTTTGGCGATCTGCCTGGACCTGACGCTTAGACTTTATCCGCTCGTCTCCGACGATCAAGGGCCAGAGATCTCACATGAGAATTCACCCGTTTCTGATCCCACGCAAATCCGTTTTATGCAGCGAGCGAAGGAAGTTTTCGATCCCAGTCGTAAGCTAAATCCCGGTGTCTGGGGGTTCATGTAGCTTGTCGAAACTTACGGACCTCGCGACTCAGTGCATACGTTGTGGCTTTTGCTTAGAGAGTTGCCCGACGTTTGTTCTGACCGGAGAAGAGACAGAGTCCCCCCGTGGGCGAATCTATCTGGCCCGAAGCGCCGAGGAAGGGCAGATCGAATGGAAGGATGTGCGACCGCATGTCGATCGATGCCTGGGGTGTTTGGCTTGTACCACTGCCTGTCCGAGCGGGGTGAAGTATGGCGAAATCTTCGAAATCGCCAAAGCCAAAGCCTGCAAAAGCATATCGAAGAAGACGTTCCTCGCAACGATCACTCGCCCAGGTGTGATGCGAGCCCAGTTGCGGCTTGCAACTCTCTTGCCGGGACGCCGCATTCCTCGCCTGCTCAGTCGACTCCTTAGTGGCGAAGATCCCGAAGCCGATCTGCCCACGCTCCCTGCAAGCCGCTCGTGGCCTCAACTGGTGGAAAGTGACCTGCCCGATATCCAGGGCGAAGTTTATCTACTAGAAGGGTGCGCCATGCGCGTGCTCTATCCCCAAGTCCACGAAGCAACCCGCCGCCTTCTGCGCAGGATCGGATACGTTGTCAAAGATGTGCCCCAAGGTTGCTGCGGGGCTCTGCACGCCCACAACGGCTACTTGGATACTGCTTCCGAAATGCGGCAGCGTCTGGTCAACAAGCTGTCCAACTCTATCCCGATCATTGTGGATTCGGCGGGCTGTGGGTCTTGGCTGAAGGAGATGGGTACTGGTCGTGTGTTCGACGCGTCAGAGTTTCTAGCTGATCACGGATTAGAAGATCAGCTATTCAAATCCCACCTCAACAAAACGGTCACGTACCACGACGCCTGCCATCTCGCTCACGGTCAGGGCATCCGTTCGGCTCCGAGAAAGCTTCTTAAAGCCATACCCGGATTGAAGCTCGTCGAATTGGCGGAATCCGACATGTGTTGTGGAAGCGCCGGGATCTACAACGTGACCCAACCCAAAATGGCTCGCGAACTGCTCGAACGTAAGTGGCGCAACGTCTTGGCCAGCGGCGCCGAGATCGTCGCCTTAGGGAATCCAGGTTGCCACGCTTGGATTGCCCAAGCCGCCCGCGAGCACGCAAGCCCGATTCAGGTTCTCCATACTATTGAAGTCCTGGAGTCCGCCTTTAACTCTTCCACTGCTTAGTCTTGGGGCCCGGCTGAAGTCTGGACCAAAATCCCTTTTGCCCCGGATCTCGCTCGATTGGCTCCCGGTAGGTGTGCATCGGATGGATGAAGAGGGGCATCGGAGAGGCGGTCACATTGGGAAAGCAGTGCACTTCCTTCGCCGCGCTTAACCATCGATTCACATACTCAGCCCTCGAACCGCTGTAGCAAGCTCGGACCTCGGCAAACTCTAACTTAGGAAGACCGCGACGCTCTCGCTCTTCAATTACCCACTGAAGGTCGGTTTGACGAAAGAATTCGCCGTTGCCCAGGTGAAGCGCTCCTCCCTTGTCACCATGTCCGTAAAAGAAGAAGGAATCTGCCTCGAGCAGCGCTTCTCGAAGTTGTTGTGCAGTGGGCCGGACGAGCACTTTGCCCGGGCGACGGCCAAGCGTGAAGTTATATGCGAGGTTGGTAAACGGGACGCGGGCTTCGTCGCCCCGAACAATCAACATTCCACCCATGAACTTTTCCGGATTATATGCATTCCGTAATTCGATACGAACCGAATTTCCGATCTCAGTCAGAATGACGTATAGATCGCCCACACCGTGAGCGGTTCGGGACTACTTCATGAATCAGAACCCGCAATCCACCCTCGTCGACATCCAAAGCTCGCAGGATGAGCGCAACATCGCGATTGATCGAGTCGGCGTTCGCAACGTCAACTATCCGATGTATGTCCGTGAGCGAGAAGGTGGCACGCAGTACACCCATGGCGTTTTCACTCTTACCGTCGACTTGCCACGCGAATTCAAGGGCACCCACATGAGCCGCTTCCTTGAAGTCTTAGGGGAGCACAACCATGACCTCAGCGTTGAAACGATTCCCGACGTTCTCACCCGCTTGCGGGAGAGGCTCAATGCCGATTCTGCACACTTGGAGGTCACCTTCAAGCTGTTCCGAGAAAAGGCTGCGCCCGTAACCGGAAAAAAAGGCATGATGGCGTACGACTGCGGATTCTCCGCCTGGGGTGGCTTGCGAGATTGTTTCGAACTGCTGCTTACCGTCCCCGTCACGACTCTGTGTCCCTGCAGCAAGGAGATCAGCGCATATGGAGCCCACAATCAGCGCGGCTACGTGAGTGTGCGAATCAAGCCGAACGGCGGTCGCCTGTGGTTGGAGGATGTCATTGAACTGATCGAGGCATGTGGCTCGGCGCCCCTCTATCCCGTGCTAAAGAGACCTGACGAGAAGTTCGTCACCGAGCAGGCATACGACAATCCACGGTTCGTGGAGGATATGGTTCGCGAAGTTGCTTTGGCGTTAGACAAAGACCCGCGGGTCCTGGCGTACGAGATCGAGGTCGAAAATCACGAATCGATTCACGATCACAATGCCTACGCCTACCTTAAACGCGAAAAGTAGAATCACTCTCGATGCGCGCGATATCTGCTCTGGCCCTGCTCCTGACCATTTTGGTTGCACCTGTAGCACAGACCCTAAATTATCAAGGGCTGCTCAAGTACAGCCCGCCCGCCGGATTCAAGCGAAACGATTCACGGGCGCCCGAGGGTCGAACCGCGTTTTTTGGCCAGGAGGTGAACAACTACTCGCCTTCCGTCATGTTGAAGACCCACCCTGCGGGGCGTTACACGGCAAAGAGCCTTGGAATGGAGACGGTGGCGGAGATGAAGCGTGCGTCGGACATCAAGGTGGTCACCGCTAAGGAACTTCAGGTGTCAGGTAAACCTGCGTACCTCATCCAGATTGAGTTGAAACTTGGAAACGGAATGCAGGTGGCGCAAAGCCAAGTGATTTCGATTCACCGCAGCCGGGCCGTGATCTTCTCGTCATCGGCACTCAAGGTAAACGCCGCTGAGAACCACGCGCGGTTCATGCGCTCGTTGACGAGCGTTGTTTGGATTTAAAGGTTCTCTACCCTGCGGGCCAATTCGAAGTCGTAAGGCGAAATCCCGCCGACATCGTGCGTGCTCACGCTCACGCGCACCGTCCCGTATCCTATCTCCAAGTCAGGATGGTGATTAAGTTTGTCAGCGACATGGCCAACCGCAACTCCGAAAACCAAGCCATCTTTGTAGGTTTTGAATTCGAATTGGCGGGCTAGCTTTTCATTCTCCAGACTCCAACCCGGCACCGTCTGCAACTCGGTTTCGAGCTCGTCCTGACTTAATTTCCGGTATTCAAGTTCCATTGTTATTCAACGATACTTGGAGTGTCGGCGGGTGGACAAGGTCCTCAATCCTGCCGTCTGCAAAGGTAAACTGAGTTCAAAGCCGGGTCTTGGACCTGTGCCAAGGACTTATTGACAATGTCGTCGACTACTGCTTCAGAACCTGTTGATTTATCGAAAGCGTCTTCTGTTTTTTACAACCTGTCGGTAGAGGAGCTGGTTGCTCATGCCCTCGAGTCGGACGAGGCCGTTCAGGCCGATAATGGCGCCCTCGTGTGCCGATCTGGAAAGTACACCGGCCGGACTCCGAAGGATAAATTTACCGTAAAGGAACCATCCTGCGACGCCAACGTCTGGTGGGAAAACAACCAGGGCCTGACCCCGCAGACATTCGAGAAGCTGCGCAACAAAGTGCACGACTATGCGGTCGGAAAGAAGCTTTACGTCATCGACACCTTCGGCGGAGCCGACACAGACCACCGAATTTCCGTCCGGTTCATTGTCGAGCGTCCGTACCACGCCCTTTTTATTAAGCAGCTTTTAATCCGACCAACCGAGGAAGAGTTGGCCAACTTTAAGCCCGACTGGACGGTTTGCAATATGTGCCGGTTGTATTCCGATCCGGAGACAGACGGCGTCCGCAGTGAAGCCACGATCGCCCTGAACTTCGCTGAGAAGCAGGTCCTTATCATGGGCACCGAATATGCCGGTGAGATGAAGAAGTCGGTGTTCACGATCATGAACTACCTCTTGCCCCTCAAGGGTGTCATGAGCATGCACTGCTCAGCCAACATCGGTAAAGACGGCGACACGGCACTCTTCTTTGGACTCAGCGGAACCGGCAAGACAACCTTGTCTGCCGATCCGGAACGACGCCTGATCGGAGACGACGAGCATGGCTGGACCGAGAAGGGCGTGTTCAACGTGGAGGGCGGATGCTACGCCAAATGCATCAAGCTTAGCGCCGAGGGTGAACCTCAAATTTGGAATGCGATTCGGTTTGGTTCCGTGCTGGAAAACGTGGTTCTCAAGGATGGCAATGTCCCAGACTACAATGACAGTTCCATTACGGAAAACACCCGTGCGGCTTATCCGATCGATTACATCGAGAACGCCGTTATCCCAAGCGTCGGCGGGCATCCGAAAAATATTGTCTTTTTGACATGCGAAGCGACCGGTGTACTGCCGCCAATCTCTCGGCTAACACCTGAGCAGGCGATGTTCCACTTTCTTAACGGTTACACCGCGAAAGTGGCTGGTACCGAGGCTGGCATCACCGAGCCAACGCTCACGTTCTCGACATGCTTCGGAGCGCCCTTCCTCCCGCTGCGGCCGCACGCATACGCGAACTTGCTCGGCGAGAAGATACGGCAGCATGATTCCCGCGTTTGGCTCGTCAATACGGGTTGGACGGGTGGACCTTACGGCGTCGGCCAAAGAATGAAGTTGGGCTACACCCGAGCTATGCTCAAGGCTGCATTCGATGGCTCTCTGGACAACGTGGAGTACGAATCTCACGATGTCTTTGGCATCGCGATGCCAAAGGAATGCCCGGGCGTACCTTCCGAGATCCTTAATCCGAGGAACACCTGGGCGGATCCGAAGGAATACGACGCGGCGGCAATGAAGCTCCAAACCCGCTTCCTGACCAACCACGCCGAAATCGAAAAGGGAAGCTCGGAGGGCTAGGTTCGCTCTGGGCGTAGAATAGCAATATATGTCCACCCTTTTCGACAAGGTTTGGGATCGTCACGTCATCTCTGAACTGCCAGGCGGTGGCGCGTTGCTTTACATCGACCGACATCTCGTTCACGAGGTGACGTCTCCCCAGGCGTTCGACGGTCTCCGGGAGCACGGTCGGCGAGTACGTCGGCCTGATCTGACCTTCGCCACAGTGGACCATAACGTTCCAACCGACGGTCGCGAAATCGATGTCGAAACTCTGAGTGGAAAGCAATTGGTGGCGTTGGCAAAGAACGCCAAGGAATTCGATGTCCCCTTGTACGGCTACGGTCACGAAAAGCAGGGAATCGTTCATGTGATTGGCCCGCAACTGGGCATAACTCTTCCCGGGCTTACGATCGTTTGCGGCGACAGCCACACCTCAACCCCTGGCGCTTTTGGCGCGTTGGCCTTCGGTATTGGAACCACAGAAGTGGAGCATGTGCTTGCCACGCAAACGCTTCGGGCCAGTTCGAAGCCAAAGTCCATGGGCATCCGCATCGACGGGCAGGTACCGGTCGGAATAACCGCGAAGGACATCATTCTCGCCATCATTCGCAAGATTGGAGCGGGCGGCGGGACTGGTTATGTGGTCGAGTATTTCGGTGAGGCAATCCGCAATCTCCCGATGAGCGGGCGGATGACGATCTGCAACATGTCGATTGAGATGGGCGCGCGCGCCGGACTCATTGCCCCAGACCAAACGACGTACGATTACATAGCGGAAGCTGATCGGCCATTCGCTCCGAAAGGGGCCGACTTTGAGGCAATGGTGGCCTCGACATCGGACCTCAAAACGGACTCAGAATCGGACTACGACCGACTGGAAGTTCTGGATATCAGTCTGCTGAAACCACAAGTGACATGGGGAACGACCCCGGCTATGACCATTGATATCGACCAGCCGATACCTGAGCCTCGGGATGCCGGTGAAGAGCGCGCTCAAAGGTACATGGGACTGAAACCCGGTGATATGCTCACCCAAACTCCGGTGAACACCGTGTTTATCGGCTCTTGCACGAACTCCAGAATCGAAGATCTACGGGAGGCCGCGAAAGTCGTAGCTGGCAAGCGCGTCGCCCCGGGTGTTCGCGCGATGGTCGTTCCGGGAAGTCAGGCCGTAAAGGCGCTCGCTGAACAAGAAGGCTTGGATCAGGTCTTTAGGGAAGCTGGCTTCGAGTGGCATCGAGCGGGCTGTTCGATGTGCCTCGGCATGAACGGCGACATTTTGCGGCCCCAAGAGCGCAGTGCCTCCACGTCAAACCGGCCTTACGAAGGTCGTCAGGGTCCCGGTTCCAGGACGCATTTGGTAAGCCCGGCCACGGCGGCGGCGACCGCGTTGGTCGGTCGCTTCGCTCCGGCTGCGACATACCCAGCAAGCTGAGCGCGTCGGGTACAATCCATCGTTCAAACCCCATAAAGACGATTTGAAGCCATGAAAAGGACCTACCAACCAAATAAC
>JAFAFM010000174.1 GCA_023423495.1 Armatimonadota bacterium | reverse complement strand
GCTTTAAGTGATCCATCAGGCCGAATTCGCGGAGGAAATTTAAGCAGGCCTCCGCGCCCGAATCGTACTGGTGCGTGGTTGGTTCCTTGGGTTTGGGTTCGATGTAGAACTGTCCCTTGAAGCCAATGGACTTCGCATGTTCGACCGCCATCCATAGGAAGCGGGCGAACTGTTCGCGCTCTCGCTTCATGTCGGTGTTGAGGAGGGTGTCGTAGCCTTCCCGGCCTCCCCAGAACGTGTAACCCAAGCCTCCAAGCTCCAAAGTTGCCTCGATTGCCCGCTTCACCTGGGCCCCCGCGTACGCAAAGACGTGGGGATCAGGATTGGTGGCGGCGCCGGCCTGGTAGCGGGGATGGCTGAACAAATTTGCTGTCCCCCATAACAATTGAATGCCGGTGTCCGCTTGCTTCTCGCTGGCGTACTCCACCATTTGCTGCAGGTTGTCCACGCTCTCCTTGTAGGTACTGCCCTCAGGCGCGATGTCGCGATCGTGGAAGCACCAATACTTGACGCCGAGTTTGGACATGAACTCAAATGCGGCGTCCATGGTGTCGCGCGCGCGCTGCATCGGATTCGCGGCTGCTTCCCATTCACGCTGCATCGTGCCCACCCCAAAAGGATCCGCGCCGGTTCCCTTAAAGGTGTGCCAGTAGCAGACGGCAAAGCGCAGGTGCTCGGCCATGTTCTTGCTGCCCACCATCTTTGTCGGATCGTAATGGCGGAACGCAAGCGAATTCTTGGACTTCTTGCCTTCGTAGCGGACGGTCTCGCCAACCTCGGGGAAGTAGGACATGGCTGATTATGGTCGAAAGCTTGAACACGCCGTCATTTGGAGTCTCCCCGTTTTTGTGATAAGATAACATATGCGCTACTTGGTAGTGACGCTCTTCTTTGCTCTCACCAGCTTCGGCCTATGCCAGTCATCTTCAAACGATAAAACCATATACGATTCAAACTTGGAACTGAAAGTCGGAATGACGTCGCACGCTTACGACGAGCGTGTGTCTGGTACCAACGTCAATGGCGTTTTCCGCGTGTCTTGGGGAGCGATGCCAGAAGTGCCGGGGTGGGATTACGCTCAGATTTATGCGCTCGAAGTTGAGTGCGATTCTATGTCTGAGACTCTCACACCCAGCGGGATGATTCCTCCGTCATACAGCCGGACGATTCGATTCGCAAGTACTCATTTTAACGACGGCGCGTCTATCGAATTCTAGGTTACGGGATTCGTTTACGTGGAGGATTGGGACACTTCCTCGTGGGATGTAATAGAAGTTTCTCACACGGCAAAAGTTCGGGCGTACAACAAAGGTCTTGCAGTGGCTGCAAACATTACTGAAGATGGAAGTGTCATAGATGAGAATGACCCAAAGTGGTCGACTAGTTTGAGATACTCATCACGCGAAATAGCAAACTATGCCATAACCTCGTCAATAGGGCCATCTAATGATTTCGCGCGTCACACCATGACCCCGCTCAGCGGACAAGCTGCGCAGGCAATGGCAGAGCCAGAAATCCAACCTTTGCTGACAAGTTGTACCGTCATAGTCGCAGCTGCCCACGCTGATATGTTTGGCTTTTGTGATTCAGCCCACAGGAACTCGCAGTTCAACAACAACATTAATGACGGCTACATTCGATACACGGAGATTCAGGATCGGGTCGGTGCCAAACTTATAAACGGATTGCCAGCGTTTAACATGGCCCTAATGTGGTGTTGCAGCACAATAAAAACCGGCCCTGGCTTTTTACAACCTCCGATTCCTGACCGATTAGGACTTTTGCAGAAAACGGGTGTAGCCTATGCTGGTTTTGAGGATGATGTTGCTTCGTATTTAAAGGCAGGCGACAGGAATACGTTACAGTCCTCGCTCCAGTGCCCGGACCCTCTAAAATTCCATGGGGAAAAAGTTTTGCAACTTTTGGCGAGCGGAAAACCACTTAACGAAGCAGTAGAGACTGCTAATCTCTTGTTTCCTCCTAGACTTAATAAATTGGCTGGAGACGTAATAGTACTTGACATGAAGATACTTGGAGATGGATATTCACGGCTTGTAAATGTGTATTTAACAGGGGCTGAGAGGGAAGGTCACCCGGAGGCGGTAAACAAATGGTTTTATGTACTGGACTAAGCATATTCTTAACATTAACCGCAAGCGCCCAGCAGGGCAATTTTGGTACCAAATACTATGATTTTGGATCTTCGCCGTCAAGTGCCGAACTTGGACGGATTAACTTGGACGCCGCAGTAGCATTAAGCAAGAGGCTTATTGAAAAAGTTTATTGTGATATAAATGGGAACGTTCAACCGATCAAGCTCCAGTTGAGTCCAAAGCAAACCTATGCCGTTGACCTTAGGACTAAAGCGTTAACAATTTCGTTCTTTTCCTCATTCACAATATTTAGTCCGGTGGACGGGAAGATACAAGCTGGAGCATTCCTTGGCATTGTAAGCACAGAACCAAAAGTTCGACTGGACGATGCCAAAAGAAGCGCTGGCGACTACTTTCACTTTTTTGAACCAAATTCCACGTACACAGTAGAACTTGAGCGGATGTCCGGAATTGATTACCAGTTTATGGTTTGCCGAACCATAAATGGAATCCGATTCGAAACGGGATTGAACTGCTGGATTGACGGAACGGAAGGCCGACTACGAAAGTTTCTCTACAGTCCATCCTATCCACTTCACGCATCTGCGCGTGTGGGAGTCGCGAAGGAAGGGGCTCGCGAAAACGCTTCTGAAGCACTCGCGAGGTTTCGACCTAATGCATGGATCGAGTTTTTGCCCGAGCAAACTGTAGTGCATTATTCCATTCCTCCTGTCGACAACCAATTTATTGAAATGAATGATGAGCAGATGTCCATTGGAAAACAGCGGAAAGGCATTCCTGTCTTCCGATTCGAAGCTCGCCAGGTAGCTATGTCAAATGCTGCCCAGCGTGTTGTGGAGCGATACTTTGTTTATGTTGATGCGCGCAATGGCCGGGCAATGTCGATCGTTCCAATAATTCCGCAAGGAATTACAACTAAAGCGGTTACTGTGAACAAGCCTCGGCCTAGAACATTAAATGAATTGCGTGTCCTCAACAACGGAAAGTGGACACACGTTCCCAATAGTGAGATAAGTATTACAAGTCTGGACAAAACGACCAAAGCCGGAAAGCAAGTTTCGATTTCGACAAAGGACCTCGTTTGGAATGCCCACTATGATTCCAAATCCGGACTCATTTGGGACACATCTGGGGACGGCTGGGTAGGTAAGGCAAACCCTGAGTTAAGGCGCTTTCTAGAGAACGTAAAGCCCGTCTTTCCAAGATTCGGCAAACAGAAATAAAAATAGCCCCGAGAGCTAAGGGCTCCCGGGGCTGGGCGTTGCGTACTAGCCGCCGCTGCCAGGTGACGTGGTGTTCGATCGGAGCGACTCTCGAGGGTTAGCTGCGCCTTGGCGATCTGCCTCGGTCACTTCCTTCACCGTCACGAAGAAGACCACTTCGGAACGGACCTTCGAGTTGCTCGTTCGACCAAAGAGCTGGCCGATGATCGGCAGATCCTTGAGGATCGGGATGCCACCATAGCTCTTGCGATCCTGATCTTGGATCAGGCCACCGATCGCGATAGTCTCGCCGCTCTTGATCTGTACGGAGCTCGTTGCGGATCGAACGCTGGTCTGCGGTAATTTACCGCCGCCAGGAACGTCCGTGAAGCCCTGCAAGATCGACAGAACCGGGTTGAAGTCCAGGGTAATGTTGCCACCACTGCCCACTCGTGCGGCCAGCGAGAAGTCCACGCCGACGTTGATCGAGTTGGTAACGATCGTCGGACCGTTTTGGCTGTTCGTGATGGATTCCACGTACCGAACCGTGTCACCGACGAAAATGTTCGAGAGAACGCCGTCCGTCAGAAGGATGTTCGGTCGGGCCAACAGATTGTTCTTATTGGCGATGGAGTCCAGAACACCTACGATCGACGCGGATCCGCCTCCCTTGAAGGCCAGGTCAGAAGAAACTCCACCAGGAGCGCCTGCCGAGCCAAGACCTTGGTTGATCCGAAGGCTGGTAAGGCTGCCGCCAGTCAGAAGGCTCCAGTCAATACCAATTCGAAGCGCATCTTCCTTGCTGAGTTCCATAACTCGGACTTCCACGGCAACCTGCTTCGGAGCGATGTCGACCATGGCAAGGAATTGCTTGGCCGAGTCGATCTGAGCTCGCGTTCCGCGGAGAAGAACCTTCATCGGAGTCCGGAAAGTCTTGACCTCGGCAGAGAACATGGTGGTCTTGTCGGTGCCCTTGGCGGCCAGATTTGCCTTGTTGGTGTCGTCTCCGCCACCACCGCTGTTGCCTTGGCCACCGCCGCTGCCGCCTTCTCCACCGCCGCCACCAGCTCCGCCGCCGGCGTTACCGCCGCCCGCATTCTGGTCGGCTGCGCCAGCCGAGAACATTGCGTCGTGGGTGTATTGGATTCCCTGGAGAGGATCGACTGGAGGAGGCAAGATAGTTGCCTTCAATCCGGCCACGGAGCCCATCAGTTCGACCGCAGCAACCTGCGGCTTGATAAACTTCAGGTCGACAACTTCGAAGAAGGTTGCTCCGCCCTGGGGCATGCTGTCCAGATCTTGGAAGATCGTAAAGAGCGTGTCCACGAGATCCGCGCGACCAGAGAGCACGATTCGCTGGGTGCTGGCCGATGAGCGAGGAGTCGCCGAAACTTGAACGTCCTTGAAGCTGACACCCTGCTTTTTGAGCGCGTCGAGCAGTTCCTCAGCGAGGATGCCCTGTGGCTCGTAAGTCTTCTGGATTCGGCCCGCGCCGTTGGTCGTCTTGATTCCCATCGCGCCGCAGATCTGATTGTCGATCGACTTGATCATTCGCTCGACTTCGTCCATGCGATTCGGGGTGCCGACGATGACGATGTAGTCGTCTCGCTTGGTTCCCGTTGCGCTGGTGTCAGACGCGGTGGTGATGCTGCTGCCGTTGGTGGCTCCGCCGGGGGCCGTGTTGGCCTGAGGATCCGTGGGCTGGGTAGAGGCTTTCGACTCCACCGTGACCTTGTCCGAAGGCAGTACGAGATCGTAGCGACCAGTAATGGTCGAAGGGTTGACGGTCTTGAGAACCGCAGCCTTGATCTGCGTACCTTCGCCGCTGAGAAGCGGAACGACGCGCGTCTCGCTGCTGACATCGATTCGGCCACCGATCTGTTGAATGGTGTCGCTGAACCGGCTGTTGGAAGTGACAACGAAAGTGTTGCCAACCTTGGCGTATCGAACACTGCCGAGAGCAGTAACGATATCCAAAGCATCCTTTACGCTGACTTGCTCAAGCGTAACCGTGATCTTTCCGCTGACGTCGGGCGAAGTGACGATGTTGACGTTTGCCTGAAGGGCAAGGGCTTTGAGAATTTGGACGATATCCGTATTCACAAAATCCAAGTCGACCATAGCGCTGCTGGTGAAGGTCGTCGGTGTGTTGTTGGCCATCGGCTCGACCGACTTGAATGCAGATTCAAGCGGAGGAACCTTGTCCGGGAACTTCTGAGTCGTAGGGATCGGCTTGGGAGCCTCCTTTACGCCGAAATTAATGGCCCAAAGGCCCTCGGTTTGGACGAGCTCAGGCTTTGTGCCCTTTGCCACGTTGACCGTGACTCGGACCTTGGCCGGGCGTCGATCAGCCCATGCATAGCTGACGGTGTCTACGCCGTTGGCTCCAACCTTAACGGACTTACCTTTGCCATCCAACTTGCCATTGAAGACAAGATAAAACTGGCGCTTTGACTTTGACCAAGCGAGCTTCGGCTGGCCGAGTTCCTCACCTTTGATCTGGACTTGAGTTCCGCCGTTGACTTGCTTTGCCGATACGCCGCTCAGCTTTTGAGCTGAGGCGCCGCATACCAGGGCTAGGGCAAGAACGCCGACACCCGTTCGAAACGATTTGCTGTTCATTTAGGGTTCCCTCCCAGGGACAATCGCTGCTTCTTGCCGCGATGCTCTATCGTGACGCTGCCTTTTTCAACCGCAACCACCTTGCTGTCACCGTCGAGGGAACCCCCGACGGGAACCATGCGCTGGTTACCGTTGGAATCTGTGAACACGGCAACGGGTTTCTTTCCGCCCGTCATCGTGCCAGAAACTGTGTATCCGAACTCGCTCGGGTCTGGACCCGTTGGAGTCACGTTAGCCGTGCCAGCCATGGGCAAACTGCCTTCGAGTGGCCGGTATGGCGGAATGCCGATTTCGGTACCGCCCGTACGCCGAGTGCCTGTTTTGCGTGGCGGTTGCTTTGTTGCTGGCGGAAGCGTAGGAGCCGAGATCGGCGGCTGACCGCCGAATGTGTTCCCTTGGAATGGATCCCGCTGCGGAAGCTCCATTGCATAAAGGGGATTCTTCGGTGCATTCTGCACCGGAGCCCCTACGACATTGCCATTTTCATCGACTTTAGCGACGGTCGGATCAGTAGCGGTTCCTTCCTTCTTTTCCTCTGCCGCAGGCGCCGGCGGCGCCGGATCTCCACCTAAGAAGGAGAAGGCTCCGATACCGACCAGCACGACGGCCAAAGCGCCGATGACGACAAGTTTCTTCTTATCATCCTTCATTGCGTTTCACCTTCAAATTGGCGGATTTATTCGCCAAGTCAGAATTCTTCACCGCATCCTGCGGCTGCTTGAATACATAGGCACGAAGTTCCACCGTCATGTCGAGGGAAGTGCCTTTCGTGATTGGATCTGGCTTGGGTGCGAGCTGCACCGAGCGGGCGGCAACAATCTTGGGGAATTGCTGCAGGCCGTTGACCCATCGCATCACCGAACCATAGCTGCCGAAGCCTTTCACTTCGATCGTCAGCTCGTCGTACGCCTTCTTGGCGACCGTTGTGGAGCCGTCTTCCGACTTCAACGTCGGAACAACAGGCTTGATCACCGGCCGAACGCCAAGCACTTTAATGCCGTGTGCTTTGCCGGTTCGCTCCAACTCGGTCATCAGAGTAGGCACATAGGCGAAGGTTGGGATACCTTCTTCTAGATGCTGCAATTTGGCCAGGCACTCATCGAGAGTTCCTTTTGCCTTATCGAGTTCCGCCTGAACTTCGCGCTCATCCTTGACTTCCGTCTTCAGCGCTGCGACTTCGCCTTCCACTTCGGACATTTGACTGTAACCAAAGTGGGATGCAATAAGCCCCAACAAGAGCGTTCCGCCGGCCATCAACATAAATGTCTTTGGATTTGGACCGCGTTTCAACTTCCTTCCCCCTCTTTCAATTCTTTTGGCTTCTGTTCGGCCGTGCCGACGATGTCCGCCGTCACTTCGAACTCGACCGCCTTCGTGTACTGAAGAACCTTTTCCTGAGAAAACTTGAGGTTCACGTTTTCCAAGTCTTGGCTATTCTGCATTCGCAGAATGAACTCGGATATCGGCTCCTGGCCGGGAGCCACGCCGACGAGACTTAAGTTAATCGGCTTGGTAAGATCGCTCGCTGAAACCCGCATGGCTGTAAGCCACGTTGGCTTTGGAGTCTGACGCGCGATATGCGTCAGGATCCGGCCCCAGCGTCCGCTCACCAATTGAGCATCTTCGAGCGTCTTGAGGCGGGGCGCGATTTCAGCGTATTGCTTCTGATACTCCCCGATTTGCTCGACCAACGGTGCGTTCTTTTGGATCTGCGCTTCCAGGGTTGCCTTTTCACGCGACAGCCCCTCGGTCTGAAGCCAGAAATATCCAAAGCTAGCGACCGAAGCCACTGCAGAGCCGACGAATAGGAAGAAGAATGTCCGAGCTTTTGACTCGTTCTTCTTCTGGGCCAGCCTTTGTTCCTGAATTAAGTTGATAAGTGGCATCTTTGTGTCCTAAGCCGCCTTTGCATGGGCGCGCATTGCAAGTCCGGAAGCAACCGACAGGTCAAGACCCGATTCATCGACATCGCCGAAGTGGGCGAACCTTGGGTTGCTGAAAACGTCCTGTAAGTCCGTTGGAATCGAGAGCTTGTGGCCGAAGTACTCCGCCAAGCCGCTGAGCTTCGCGCCCCCGCCGGTGAGGAGGATTTGGTCGATCTGCTTGGCTGCGCCCTCCTGCTGTTGCGATTGGTAGTAGTTCAGCGACCGTCGAATCTCTCGGACTAAGTCGTCGACATGGGGCTGGAGAACTCGCAGGGGAGGATTCTCCTTTGGCTTGCCATCCTCCAAAAGCTCCCGAAGGTCGAGTTGGGCCTTACCCGACTCTGCGTCCTCGTCGGAAAGCTTGAAGTAGCTCTTGAGCGCTTGAGTAAGCGTGTCTGCCCCTTGTGGAATAGAGCGGGTCATGGAGAAGACACCGTGGCTGACCACCGAGACGTTGGTGGTTGCAGAACCGACATCGACCAGGGCGATCGTCTTGTCCGAATACTCTTGGTCGAGGTCAGCTTCGACGAGCGCGCGGTACATCGCGAAGGCCTCGATATCCACGGCCTCCACTTCCAAACCGGCTTCTTCACAGGCTTGAAGTCGGCTTTCCACCACATCCTTCGGAGCGGCGACCATCAACACATCCATCTGCTGGTCGTCCACCGGACCTATGATTTCGAATTCGATGTAGCTGTCTTCAACCGAGCTTGGCACGTAGCGGCTGGCTTCGAACTTAATGGACTTTCGAAGCGTTGCTTCGGCCATCTTCGGCATCCGAACCTGTCGTACAACAACAGAGCCACCGGCGACGGCGATCATCGCCCCGCCGGAGTTCAAACCATTGTCCTTCAACAAGCCACGGAGGGCGGACACCACGCTGGGCATGTCCGTGATCACGCCGTCCTTCACCGCATCCATGGGCGTGCGAGTCGACGCATAGCGTGCAACTCTCCAGCCACTTGGCGTGCGTTCGAGCGCCACAGCCTTAATGGTGTGGTGGCCCAGGTCAATTCCGATAAAGCTCTTCTTGGTAAACATTCCCATAGGATTAGGCCTCCATCTCCCGCACTTGTCCTTGCAGGCATAGCCATTCGTCGACGCCGCTGCGGGCGAATCTCCATTTGCCATCGATCATCAGCGCCGGGATCTTGCCTTCCTGTGCCATCTGCGCCAAGTGATTTGGTGCGATGCGCAGGTACTTGGCCGCCTCTCGGAGCGTCATGACCGTGTGCTGGTTGGCGACAACTGCGCGGAACAGGCCGCTCAATTGTTCGGGCGATAGGAATAGCTCTAACCGCACAACTCCACCGTTTGCCACGGCGGGAGAAGGCGGGTCGGGCATCCTTGCCTCTTCGTGAAATTGCTCCATAGTGCTCTCCGTTGCTGTTGTGGGCTCTTGGCGAGCCTCGCTGTCGATAACATCTGGTTTGGCCACCATCGCCTTTAGAGAAGCGGCCACCGGGGTGGGGTTTTGAGCAGCCATTCGAATGGCGTCGGCTAAATTCATGCTGCGTCCCTCCCTGCGAACTCATTCACGAGGTTGTGGATCATGAAACCGTCGACGATCTGCTTCTTCTGAACAAACGCGATCATGAGTGCGTTGTCAGCGATCTGGCTGATCAGCCGCGGGTAACCCTTCGTGTACTTGTGGATTTCAAAAATGGCGTCGGGAGAGAATGGATGAGCTTCTTCGGTGTAGCCGGCGACTTGGAGTCGGTGAAGAATCATTTCGCCCGTTTCGGTGACGTCGAGCGGCTTCAAGTTTTGTCGTACAGCGAGGCGCTGCTCCAAAGCAGGAACCTTAGCGATCTTTGGCCGAAGTTCGTTCTGGCCAAGCAAGACGAGCGACAGTAGGAATTGGTCGTTCATCTGGCAGTTCAGCAGCAGACGAAGTTCTTCGAAGGTCGCAGTGGAGCGGATGAGGTGGGCTTCGTCGATCATCAGCACTACGCGCTGACCTCGCTCGTAATAGGCGAGCAACTGCTTATGCAGCTCTTGCACCAAGGTTTGCCGGTTTCGAGACTGGGTTTCGAACTCAAGCTGAGAAAGGATCTCCTGAAGCACTTGTGTCGGAGTCAAAATTGGGTTAACGATAAGCACGATGCGGTTGTGGACCGGATCCAGTAAATCCAGAAGCTTCCGGCTAACCGTCGTTTTGCCCAGGCCGATATCTCCGGACAGCATTGCGGCTCCCTTGTTTCGCGAGATTGCGTAGTGCAACATCATCAATGCGTCTTCGTGGCCCCGGCTCATATATAAGAACCGTGGATCCGGCGTTAAGCTGAACGGTGGCTCGGACAAACCCCAATATGCTTCGTACATGTAGAAACTCTCCGCGGGTTGAAACCCAGTAATTCATCTCGGTTTTCTTTTTGGAAAACTCAGGACTTCACCAGGTTTTTTTTGCCAGCGAGCGCGCTTGGGAACCTGTCCAACCTCCGTAATTTGCGGTTCGACCCACCGCCGTCAAGAGCAGACGCGCTTCCCTACACGTGCCAAACACACTATTTCCGTGGCGGATTTGGCAGAGGTCTGGTAATTCATCGGGGTTTGTAGGATTGGAGGAACCTCCCGAGCCACTCGACGGTCGAATATGCGCTCGCCCTGCTTCCGACTAAGCACAAATGCCGGATTCGCCCGGAATAGGTCATGCCATAATTCCAGCCAATGGCAACCGTGCTCCTCGATGCCGGAGATATGCGACGAACGCTCGGTCGCATGGCGCACGAAATCTTGGAATCAAACGCGGGGGCAGAAGACCTCGTGGTAGTTGGAGTGATGCGAAGAGGTTGGCCAGTCGCGAAGCGTCTCGCATTTCTCATGACCCAGATTGAGGGTACGACCGTGCCCTGCGGCAAGTTGGATATCAGCCGCTTCCGGGATGACCGCAAGCCTTCCGAAACTGATGAGACGGAGATTCCGTTTCAGATTTCCGGCAAGAAAGTCGTCATCGTCGACGAGGTGATGTTTACCGGCCGAACGATTCGCGCCGCGCTCGACGCGCTCATGCAGCTTGGGCGACCCCAAAATGTCCAACTTGCGGTACTGATCGATCGCGGTCATCGCGAATTGCCCATCGTGGCGAACTACTGTGGCAAGATGGTGAATACCGACAAAAGCGATCACATCGTGGTGAAGGTCAATGAGTTCGACGGGGAGGATGCAGTGGTGTTGGAGACAAATGGAGGAAACGCTTAATGGCTAGGAACCTGCTCGGCATTCGGCACTTGGCGACCGAAAACATCGAGGAATTGCTCAGCCTGGGCGCGGATTTCAAACTGCGAATTCTCGAAGGAAGGGATGTGCCGAACCTAAGCAGTCAGGTTGTTGGCATGCTGTTCTTTGAAAACTCAACGCGGACCCGCGTTTCGTTTGAACAGGCGGCTCACTACCTGAGGATGAAGACCGCCAACTTTTCGTCTGGTGGCTCCTCCATGGCTAAGGGCGAGACCTTTAAGGACACCGTGCTAACCCTTCGCTACGAGAGGCTCAACGGGCTTGTGATGCGGCACCGGGCGTCAGGCTCGGCCGATCTGGCTGCCAAGTATTTCGGAGGTCCGGTTCTGAATGGTGGTGATGGGCAGCATGAGCACCCCACTCAAGCTCTGGCCGACGCCCTCACAATCTTGGAGCGCAAGGGCAGTTTGAACGGATTGAGCGTTGCGATTGTGGGCGACGTGGAGCATTCCCGCGTCGCGCGTTCGAATGCGTGGCTGCTCTCCAAGATGGGCGCGGAAGTTCGGTTTGTGGGGCCCCGTACGCTGATGCCAACGCATATGCAAATGCTCCCCGGTGAAGTGCACTACGACCTGCGGCAAGGCATCGAAGGGGCCGACGTCATCATCTGCCTTCGACTCCAGAAGGAACGAATGCGGGAGGGGATGTTGAGCTCCGTGACCGAATACGCCAGCATGTATCAGATCAACCGTGAGACGCTGCGCTGGGCAAATCGAGATTGTTTGTTGATGCATCCGGGGCCGATCAATCGCGGCGTCGAACTAGATGACATGGCGGCCGACGGTGAGCGATCCGTCATCACGAGTCAAATTGAGAACGGAATTTTCGTACGGATCGCGTCTCTGTACTGGGTATTTACCGCCGAAGATAAAGAGCCTAGTCCACCCAGCACCGAAACCGCTCCAGAGCCGGCGGGCCAACCTCGAAAGACTTCTGCGGGAGCTAAGAAGAAGTGAAAACCCTCCTAAAGAACGGAAGAATCCTCGATCCATCGCAAGAGCTCGATGTTATCGGCGATCTCGTCATAGAAGATGCCCAAGTAGCCGGGTTCGGCTCAAACGTGGATACGACGGGCGTCGATGAGGTTTACGACAGCACTGGTATGTGGATCACACCCGGATTGGTGGACCCGCATGTACACCTTCGGGAGCCTGGCCAGCAACACAAAGAAACGATTGAAACAGGCACCCAAGCCGCCGCTGCCGGTGGTTTCACCACCGTGTGCTGCATGCCTAATACCGAGCCGGCCCTGGATAATCCCGCGCTTATCGATTACATCCTCGATAAGTCAGCTTCTCCCGGCGCCGGTGGCGTGTTTGTCGCCCCGGTGGGTGCCCTGACGGTTGATATGAAGGGGGAACGGCTCACCGATCTAAGCGCCCTGAAGCGGGCGGGAATCGTTGCCGCCAGCGACGAAGGCTTCCCGATCCAAAGCTCGTCGATGATGCAGCAGGCAATGGAATTCTGCGTGCAGCTTGATCTGCCGATCATGGCGCACTGCGAGGACTTGAGCCTCACCAAAGAAGCGAGCATGAATGAAGGCGCGGTAAGCGCGATGCTAGGCCTCAAGGGCATGCCGCGTTCTGCAGAAGAGATCATGGTGATGCGCAACTGTCTCCTGAGCCTGCACACCAACTGCCAACTGCACGTGATGCGGGTAAGCACTTGGGGCGCGGTGGAGATGATCCGTCAGGCAAAGTATCTCGGGGCGCCGGTCACCTGCGAGATCTGCCCCATGCATTTCACCTTCACGGATGAGGCCGTCGGTGAATTCCAAACTCATTACAAAATCACACCTCCGCTCCGGACGCAACTGGACATAGACATCATTCTCC
>JAFAFM010000040.1 GCA_023423495.1 Armatimonadota bacterium | reverse complement strand
GGGTCAGCCTCGATGCTTGTCACGATCCGGATTTCGAAATCGTCCCCGTAGTCGGCATCCTCGACATGCACCCTGGATCCCACGCCAACGTAATCGGTCGGGATCATGGAGTCATCCAAGATGGTGGCATTGCCGAAAATCGTCTTGAGCTCGGCGATTCTATTCTCGACCATCGCCTGTTCGAACTTCACTTCGTCGAGTTCATTGTTATCCTCGCTGAACTCGCCATGCTGCTGGCTCTCGCGAATGCGGTCGGCAATCTCCGGTCGCTTGACAACGGTGAGATGTTCCAACTCCTCCTGCAAGGTCTTGTGACCTTCTGGAGTAAGCAAATAGCCGCCGTGATGTTCTTGAATCATTTGAGTGTCGTTCATGTTGAATCTTGCCTTCCTCAAGACCGGGTCAGGCATTATAGCCCTTAATGTGTTCGCTGCACCACAAAGGCCTTTCGTAAAGAACGCCAGCGATGCACATTAAGTTCTCTAGACCCCTGCAAAGGGACAATATAGTCCTACTTATGCCGTATTCCTCGCGAATCGACCAATAGCCCCATGCGTGAGGTAGAGTTTCGATGCATGAAACGCTGTCTGGGGTTGTTTGCGATGGTCGCAACGGCGATCGGTCAGCAAAATCCACCGGTCAATCTCTTTCAAACGGCGCGGCCGCAAATTCTGCTCACCATCAGACGTGACCCAAACGGCTCCCGAGCGGACCTCCTCGAAGCACGCACGATTGACAAAAGTTATCCCGAAGAGCAGCTGAAATTCCAGATTTTGAAGCTGGGCCAATTGCTGAATAGCGAACCTCGGGGCCTTGTTGTCGGCCGCTCTTCCATTACCGGAAGCGACGCGAGCATGACAACGATTAAAGCGGCCTGCGCGATCGATGAAATTATCGATCGTCAAGGTCGAGGCTTCCATCTAACCGAAATTGCCCGTGCTTTCGCGGGCTATTCCGAGCCTCACATAGTGAAGGCGCTCTCGGTGCAGTTTGTCGGTGAGACACCTGGCAAACAGACGCTCCTGGAGTTTGGAACAGAAAATTCCCCGGTCCAAGTCCAGGGCATTTACGATGAAACCTTTAAAACGGTGGAATATCGCATAAAGATGAACACCCAAAATCCCGAAGAAATTAGCATTCCTGAGGGATTTGAACAAAAGCCGCCGGCAAGGCCGTCCACTGAGGCGGGGAAGGGCACAGATTGGAAGATTTGGGGGTTGATTGCAGTTGCCGCGATTGCCTTGGGCGCGTTGGTATACTCCCTGCTCATTGGGTTAGGCTCAAGGAAGCGATCTGCAGGATAAGATCAGGCTATCAATATGACGGACATTACCAAGGTTACACTTCGCCAGCTTGTTGAAATCGGATACGAGGAGCGGGCATCCGACGTTGCGATCAAGGTTGGCGCACGGCCCACCATGCGTCAGCACAGTATTTTTAAGCCGTTGCCCGGGGAGTTCCCGGTGGTCGACGAAGCGCAAGCCAAGCGGATGATCAGCGAGGTCATGACCGAGCGCCAGATCCAGGTGTTTGAAGAGACCTGCGAAATGGATTTGGCGTTCGAAGTCGAAGGCAAGTGCCGCGTCCGTGCGAACATTTACATGCAACGCACGACCTGGGCGATCATGATGCGAATTATTCCGTTGCGCATCATGACCATCGAGGAGTTGGGCCTGCCGCCTGTACTCCGTGAGTTGTGTAAGCACCGCTTGGGATTGATCCTTGTTACGGGTCCGACGGGTTCGGGTAAGTCGACCACGCTCGCCGCGATGATCGACGTAATCAACGAGAATCGCCCGGCGCACATCGTCACGATCGAAGACCCGCTAGAGTTTGTCCACCAGGACAAGACGGCTTATATCAGCCAGCGAGAAGTTCACATCGACACCCTCGAATTCCGACCTGCTCTCCGTGCGGTTGTCCGTGAAGCTCCGGACGTCATTCTCGTAGGTGAAATGCGTGACCAGGAAACCATGCACTCGGCCATGCAGGCGGGTGAAACGGGTCACTTGGTTTTCTCCACGGTCCACACGTCTTCCGCTTATGAAACCATGGACCGTATCATCAACATGTTCCCGCCGCATGAGAAACAGTTCTTGTGCCAACGGCTTGCTGGCTCCCTCCGAGCCATCATCGCGCAGAAGCTTGTGCCTCGCGCAGATGGAAACGGCCGCGTAGTTGCGAACGAAATCTTGATTTGTACGCCGACAGTCACTAAACTGATTGAGGACGGTCACTTTACGGACCTGTACCACGCCATGAACGAGGGCGCATTCTGGGGCATGCAAACCATGAACCAGAGTCTCGTTCGGTATGTGAAGGCGGGCATCATCACTGAAGAAGTTGCACTGAACTACGCAGGCATCGCTTCAGAGTTAAAACAAATGCTCCGCCGATAGAGGAGGAGTGTTATGGGCGTCAGCATTGACGCATTGCTTAGGGAACTGGTGGATAAAGACGCCAGCGACCTGCATTTGAAATGTGGCGAGCCGCCCATCATGCGGATTCGTGGTGACCTGCATCGCGCGAATTATCCAATTCTGGGCGAAGAAGATCATCGCAACCTGCTGTTCAGCATTCTCAACGACGAGCGTCGCGAGAAGCTGGAAACCTTCAAGGAAGTCGACCTTTCCTATCATGTTCCAGGCTTATCGCGATTCCGAGTAAACATGTATTGGCAACGCGGACAGCCGGGCGCTGTTTTCCGCGTCATTCCCTTCAAAATCCGGACCATCGATGAGCTCTTCATGCCTCGGGTATGCAAGCAGTTGGCCCTCCTGCCCAGAGGCTTAATCCTTGTAACAGGACCCACCGGTTCAGGTAAGTCGACGTCGCTGGCCGCGATGATAAATCACATCAACCTCAGCAAGCGGTCCCACATCATGACCGTCGAAGATCCGATCGAATACGTCCACGAGGACAAAACCTCGATCATCAATCAAAGGGAACTTGGAACGGACACTCACAGTTTCGCGGATGCCTTGAAGCACGTGATGCGCCAAAACCCGGACGTGATCCTCGTGGGTGAAATGAGGGATTTGGAAACAATTCAGTTGGCGATTACAGCTGCAGAAACGGGCCACCTCGTCTTCTCAACGCTTCATACCGTGGACGCCGCACAAACGATCGACCGTATCGTCGACGTTTTCTCCCCCGAGCAGCAAGCGCAGATCCGTACGCAGCTGAGTGTCACGCTGCAGGCCGTTATTTCTCAAACTCTCTTGCCGACCAAGGACAACTCGTCACGCGTGGCCGCCTTCGAAGTGATGACAGCGACCCCGGCGATTCGGACCCTGATTAGAGAAGGGAAGACGCACCAGCTCTATCTAGATATACAGACCGGAGCCGAACTCGGGATGCAGACCCTCGATGGTTGTTTGCTCAACCTGTTGAAAGAGGGCAGGATCGACTATGAACACGCGCTGGCGAAGTGTTCCAATGTGCAAGATTTCGTGAGACGGGCAACGAATTTGGGTGTTGCGGAGGTCGCAAGTGCAGCGAATTAACGAATTACTTAAGAAGTGCGTCGAAATGCAGGGCTCAGACCTGCACTTCAAGTGCGACACTGGCAAGGTTTACGTGCGTGTCCATGGTGACCTTCAACAGATCGAGGATGAACCCCACTTCAGTGATGCAGAATTTCGAGAACAGTTAAGCACGATCCTCCGCCCCGACCAGATGGATCGGTTTGATCGCGATTTAGAACTCGACTTTGCCTACGAGATCAAGGGCATCAGCCGCTTCAGAGGCAATGCTTACCAGCAGCGAAGTCACATGCAGGCTGCATTTCGTGTGATCCCGTACGAAATCCAGAATATGGAAGATCTGCAGCTTCCGCAAGCCTGCTACGACTTCATCGAGCGACCGCGTGGCCTTGTATTGGTGACCGGCCCGGCCGGTTCTGGAAAGTCCACGTCCCTGGCCGCAATGATAGACCGGATTAACCGAACTCATAAGAGCCACATCATCACGGTAGAAGATCCTGTCGAATTCGTCCATGACAACCATGTTGCGCTAATTAATCAGCGCGAACTCGAAGTCGATACGCAGTCATTTGCCAACGCTTTGAAGTACGTATTGCGCCAAGATCCAGATGTCATTCTGGTTGGTGAAATGCGCGACTTGGAGACGATTCACCTCGCGATCACCGCCGCTGAGACTGGCCACCTGGTCTTTGCCACCCTCCACACCGTCGACGCGGTGCAAACCGTTGACCGCATTGTGGACGTTTTCCCGATGCACCAACAGCAGCAAGTTCGAATGCAGCTTTCGGTCAACCTCGTTGGCGTGATCAGCCAAACACTCGTAAAGCGGAAAGACGGTCGGGGAAGAGCAGCAGCTTTCGAGGTGTTGGTCGCTACTGGTGCCGTCCGGAACTTGGTCAGAGAGAACAAGACTTATCAGATTGCTTCCCTTATCCAGACCGGCTTCAAGCAAAAGATGCAGACCCTCGACCAATCTCTAACCACCCTGGTAGAAAAGGGAATTGTCACGCCGGAGGACGCCCGATCAAGGGCTAAGGATGCCGGAGAATTTGATCGACTCATGGAAGCGGGACATACCGTTCCGGCGCATGCCCAACCGGGAGATCCCAATCAGCCATCCGGACCGCCAGCCGCGACGGGAATTCGGGGCCAGCCGAATCGTCCCGGCTACCGGCGAGACTAGGCTCCGCGGGTAAGCCGGTAGGTATCCTCCAAGGAGCCGATGGACCCTGCGCTGTTTGAAGAAAACGAACGGACGTCTCCTTCTGCAGATGTCCGTTCGTTTGTTGACGTTGGTGATCTTCATTGCACCGTCGGTGGACATCTACCTAGCGTCACTGTCGCCTACGAGACCTGGGGCCAGCTTAACGCGGATCGCAGCAATGCAATCCTCATCTGCCACGCGCTAAGCGGCGATTCTCACGCTATAGGTTGGTGGGAGCGCCTAATCGGTCCAGGCAAACCCATCGACACCGAGCGTTTCTTCGTGATTGGCACCAATGCTTTGGGAGGATGCCAGGGCACGACGGGACCAGCCTCCCCTGCTGAAGACGGCAAGCCTTACCGCACCCGATTCCCGATGATAACCGTGAACGACATGGTCGAAGTTCAAAGTCGACTCATGGACAAGCTTGGCGTCGAAACCTTGCATGCCGTCGCGGGAGGGAGTATGGGTGGCATGCAGGCCCTGCAATGGACGGTTCAGAAGCCTGGCCGGGTAAGGAAGGCTTTTGTGACCGCCAGCTGCGCTGCCCACAATGCAATGCAGATTGCCTTTAACGAAGCCGCACGTCAGGCCGTGATGCGAGACCTGCGTTGGAACGGCGGGATGTATGAGGATGTCAATGCGCCGGAAGGGGGGTTGGCGGTCGGTCGCATGATTGGCCATCTATCGTTCCTCAGCGAGCAGGCGTTCGACGCCAAATTTGGGCGAAATTATCAGGACAAATCACGACCTGAATATCGATTGGGAACCGATTTTCAAGTCGAGAGTTACCTGAATTACCAAGGGGACAAGTTCACCAAGAGATTCGATGCGAACTCAATGTTGTATTTGACGAAAGCAATTGACTATTACCAACTGAACTCGCTGGCCGGATCGGAGTCTGAATACTTGTTTGTCAGCTTTACAACGGATTGGTTGTATCCCAGCCACCAGAGCGAAGCATTATTGCGAATGGCACACGAAGAGGGTTTAAAGGCAGAGCATCAGGTTATCGATTTGCCGTACGGACACGACGCATTTCTGCTGGATGGCGAGTTCCAGGGCGAGCACGTAAGAAAATTTTTGTCAATGGAGTAAACAAGGTGGCGATGGTGGCGGAACCCGTGGTCTTTAGTTTGTTGGAAGGGAAGTACTGCATTGCGAAGCTTCCTCGCGATGCCGCAATTCCTGCTATTCCGCCTGGTGAGCTATGTTCAATAACGCGCACCGACGAGGAGCTTTCTATTGTCTGTCCAGAGGAGTTTGCCCCTGCAGACGGTGAGATCGAGCGCAATTGGCGGTTGATCAAGGTAGCTGGTCCGCTGGAATTCGCCTTGAAAGGAGTGTTACTAAGCCTTCTTAAACCCCTTGCCGACGCGAATATCAGCGTCGTCGCCATCTCGACTTACAACACGGATTACTTGTTGATTCCCCAGTACCACACCACACTTGCCCTGCAAGCACTGGAACTGGCCGGCCACCGGCTCACTCCCGCTTAACGGAAGTCGACCAAGTGTTCACGCTCCGCCTCAAAGAGACGGTCGGTCATCCGCTTAATCTCACTTGGACAGCAAACGGCGGCCGTAAGCGGATCGAGCATGAGCGCCTGAGCCGCCATCTCCTTGGACCGGTGCAAAATGGCTTCCACCCCCATGTCGAACATATGCATGTTCGAAGCGCAGATCGCCGCCATAGGTCGCGGCAACCTTCCGAATTTCGTAGGTTGAACTCGGTTATGGTCGATCAGGCAAGCGACTTCCACACAGCCGTCTGATGGCAGGTTGTCGATACACCCGTTGTTGGCAACGTTGCCATGGATGACGAACGGTTGGTTCTTTTCCACCGCTTCGATAATCCAAGCCCCGTATTCGAAAGAACGCTCCAGCTTTGCCTGTTCCTCGCCTCGGTAAAGCCTCTCCCGGTATTCATCCTGATTCTTGCGCCAGGTGGGCCAGTTGTTCGCGTAAAAGCTCTCCTCTCCACGATAACCGGTGTCGGTGTACTCCTCGAGCAGATCTTTTCGTTTGCGATAGTAGGGAAGGTATTCGCTTAAGTGACCAGAAGACTCCGTAAT
>JAFAFM010000119.1 GCA_023423495.1 Armatimonadota bacterium | reverse complement strand
TTCGCCGGATAATGGAGCATGACCCGTCGAGAGTTCCTGGGTAACGGAATCTCCGGATTTATCGCACTCCAGTTGCCGATTCAACCGTGCACCGGTAGGGTGGTTCGGGCGGCCGTCATCACCGACGTTCACCATGGGCTTGCCCCTGATGCCACCGCACGTTTTGACTCCTTTTTGAGTGCGACTCGCAAGCGAAGCAACCTTGACTTCGCCTTGCAGATGGGTGACTTCTGCAACCCTGGCGACGCCTCGAAAGACTTTGTAAAATCTTGGCGCGATTTGGATCTTCCAAAGATCAATGTGCTCGGCAACCATGATATGGACCGGGGAACCAAGCGTCACATCATGGACCATTGGGGAATGCCGACCCGCTTCGGAAGCTATGAATTTGGCGGTTTTCGGTTTGTCGTTCTGGATCTGAACCACTTCCGAAAGGGAAAGGATCTGACGCCCTACGCATACGGCAACTATTTCGCCGGCGGCATCACCCACAACTGGGCCGACCAAGAGCAGCTTCAATGGCTCAAACGGGAACTGAGTAAGGCGACGAAGCCCGTCATTCTGATCTCCCACCAGCCGATCGGGTTCACGACTCCAGGAAACGCTCTGCCACCCGAGCAAGAAGAAATCTTCGATACTGTGCTGTCCGCGAAGAAATCCAATCCTCGAGGGGCCGTCGTTGCATGCTTGTGTGGCCACATGCATGTCGACCGTCTTGAGACGGTCCACGGAATCCCATGTATCTGCATCAATTCCGCCAGCTACTTCTGGGGAGGTGGAATGTACCCATACCGTCACCCGTTGTACGCCTTTCTGGAGTTCGACCCGAGTGGAGAGCTGCGGATTCATGGGCGGAAAAGCGAATTCGTCCGCCAGCCGACGGTGGAAGCTGAAGGCAGATCTGCTTCGATTTCTGACTACCGTGTACGTCTAAGTCGCGTTGGCGGCTGGAGCTAGGCTTTCCGGCAAACGTACATCACTTCAATTTCGTCTAGGCTGAGCGGTCTTTGCCCCCAGCTTCCGGCCGTGCCGCCAAACACACGGTCGCAGCGGAAACCTGCTTCAGCCAGAAGGCGCACCATTTCTGGCGGGATGAACAGCCGCTCGTGGATTTGGACCACCTGCGGCCCCTCCGGAAGATCCCACTGATCCTCGTAGTTCGAAACCATGGTTGCTGGGTCAAACCTGCCAGCCACAACATGCTCATCCTTCATCTGGCGGATGACCTGGTAGCCGTTTAGCGCGGTCAGCAAGAACGGGGCATTCGGCTTCAGATGCTTGGCGATGCTTTTGAGGATGGATAGGTCGTGGGCGATAGGGTCCTCTCCATGCCCGATGAGGCCAAAGCCGCCCTCGCAAAGTGAGATCGCGGCGTCGAATTGCTCGGAGGAATCTAATACGGGTTCGGAAGATTCTGTTGAGCGCATGGTCGTCGCGTCCGCCTGCAGGAATCTTACGGACACCCCGGTCTCTTCGGCTTTTCGCCGAGCTTCAGTTAGCATGCCCTCCGAAATGTCCACACCAGTTACGGAGAATCCGCGCTTCGCCAATTCAATCGCATGTCGGCCTGTCCCGCAGCCCATGTCCAAGATGGAAGACCCGGCCAACATCGGAAAGATCTGAAGGAAGAAATCCACCTCCGCGACGGTGTTTTGCGTAAAGGGATTTTGGTCGTAATACGGTGCGTGAGAATCAAAAAACTCTTGCCAGCGGTTAGGCATGGCAAGAGCGTACCGATTAAGTGACGCCTCGTTCCGTTCCCCCATGGAACGAGGACGTCGGCGGGACTATTTCTCGATGGCGATGGAGAGGTTATCGGTCATCCGATATTTGAGCTTCGTGGCTCGGGTGATCTCATCCAGCGCATATTTCAGGGACGTGTTGATGAGGAAGACATCCAGCTTGAATGCCGGGATTTCCTCTGAAACTTCGATCGTGATGCCGGTCTGCTTCGAGAGGATGGCAAAGACATCTTTGATCTCCTTCTTTTGAAGTCGAGTGGTCACTCGCTTGGCAAGCACGGTGTTGGGCAGCGTGCCCTTTGGCTTTGTGGGCAGCTTCTCGATCTTCGGCTCGACCTTAAGCTTGTCTTCCGTCGGAGTATTGTCTTCCTCTGGCTTGGGCTGCACCTTGGGCGCGTTGGCGATGTGATAAACGCCTTTGTGCACTTCGTACTTGAGGCTTGCATTCTTGCAAACGATGTTCAGAGCTTCCTGGAAGTCGATCTTATCGAGCGACAGATACAGTACAAATCGAACGCCGGGATTCATAACGTAATTCTTGCCGGCTTGCTTAAAGAGGTCATGGATGACGGATCGTACGTCTTCGCCCTTGGCATTGATGCTCACGACGGGCCGGACTTCTTGGGCCAATCCGGACGTGGCCAAAAAGATGAGTAGGACAAATGGAATGAGTTTCTTCATAAGATTTTCCTCAAGGGTTGTACACACGGATGCCACTGGACTTTGCCGTGGGCTTGGTCGTGGAAGCTCGCCGTGTGGGCTTTCGGCGGATCACTCGCTTCTGACGCGGGCGATTCACCACTTTCTTCGGCGCGCTCACGGTTGGAGCGGGCACCTGTTGCTTGACTGCCGTCGGGGCCGGTTCGATTGGAATGGCGTCGGACTCGGCTTTAAACTGAGTTGTAGCGAGCAAGCCAACGGTGCCGCCCACGGCGGAGGAAAGCGCCTCCACTTCAAGGGCTTCCGTTTCGGCGGCTGCTTCGACGCTTGCTGCGTCGGGTCTCGAATTCTCGGTTGTCGCTGAGGTCAATGTGGCGGGCGCCGACGTCGATTGGGTACCAGCGACCGGGTCGACCGGCTGAGTTACGGGGGTGGTTGGCGTGTTGGCTCGGGGACCCAAAATCTTGTCCATGTTCCCTGCGAACAAGCTCATCCCGACCAGGACGGAGGCGAGAGCACAAGAGTAGGCCAGTGGCTTCCAAGAATTCTTAGTCTTTGGCCGCGGGGCTTCTTCAATTGCAGACGTGACTTCGACGGGCTCGGCGGCTTCAGTGGCGGGCGCGTTACTGGCTATGGGTGCCGGCTCGTCGACTACTTCGGACTTGGGTTGGAGCATTTGCTCCAAGGACTTCTTCCGGAGCGCCATCGCGATGCTCTTTGCCTTTGTGGCTTCAGCTTCACGGGCAATCTCCTCGAAGTCGACAACTGCTTGCTTACCGCTCAGCATTGCCTTTAGCGCGTCGCGTCGCTCAGTCAGGACGACCTTACAGTTGGCACAAGCGGCAATGTGTTCCTCCAGCTGCCGGACGGCCTCTTCAGAGAGCCCGCTGCCGGCCAGGAAGTTGCCGATCTGCGCCTGTGCGATTTGACACTCGATGTTTTCAACCTGCATCTTTGAGAACCTGCTTTAGGTTTTTCTTGGCGGCCAAGGTTGGCCTAATAGGATTCTCGGATGCCGTCCCCGGCAACTTTAGGGGCTTTTTCGAAGAATTACTTAATGCCGGTACCCGGTCCGCCAGGCACGGCGCTCGTGCTAGAAGAGGGGAGGAGTCTCGAAAGCGGTGGCGCTGTCGTCAAACCAGAATTGAAACCGAATACGATGTCGAAGTCTCGAAACGAGACCCCTTTAGTTCGCCGACGACCACCATCGTCGTCGAAATCTTGCCCCAGACTCCAGACGATGAATCCTTTGCCGGTTCGTTTATAGCGCAAGGGTTTGCCGTCCATGGGGTCGATCGTTAGCTCTCCATAGTTCGGCAAATTCGCAGGAGGATTCGCCAAATGAGTCTTTGCCAGCCTGAGGGCCGCCAAGCGGACGCGGCGTTCAGCCGTTGATTTCATGTAACTAGTCATTGCTCCATCAAATACGGGAAAAAGCAATTGATTAAATCTGTTGACCAAGGAGTCGTCCGCTTCCACCTCGCGATTTACTTCTTCGAAATATTTCTTCGTGGCAACGGGATCTTTCGTTTCGTCCGGCATACCCTCAAAAATCTTGAGATACATTCCGACAGCCTTGGCCTCGAACATCCGCGCAACGGATTCATCTCGTGTGCTGAGGTCCTCAAGAAACTCCTCAACCGAATTGGGGGTCGACGAGAACTCGTCTTGTAGATTCGTTTTCAGTTTTCCTTGGAGGCTTAAACGGACAAAGACTAGCTCTCCGTACAGCGCCTCCCTAAACTTCGGCATCTTTTGACGATTCAGGATCGCCTCCGCCTTGCTCAGGAGCGTTGCAGTGGGGGGTGCGGCGAACATCACATGATCGAAGGATTCATACGCAATGCTCTGGCAAGCAAACGCGACCAGATGAGATATCAGAAGCGGTGTCTCAAAAAGATGGTTTGCGATGCGGAACTGAAGGTCCACGAGATCGAGCGCCCGATCATAATGCCGGTTTAGCACTTCAAAACGAGTACGTGCGGCAAGCACTTTGGTAAATTGCCTGACATCCGCGTTTTGATCTATGTCGAAACCCAGTTCGTCGTACTTGTATTTCCAATCGATGCGTGGTTTGGTCGGAAGCTCAGAAAGGATCGTGAAGTAACGATTGTAGAAACCCAGGTTCGCGGCGTACTCCCTGGTATCGTTTGGGTGACCCGAGTAATCCCGCATAAGAAGGATTTCGCTCCGGGGCCGGTCCTTTTGCAGCTTCTTCCATTCTGCCTCGGCGCGAGAATAGATGGCCAGAGCGTTTTCCTCGTCCGGTACTGGCGGATTAGGCTTGAGCTCCTCCGGGGTAGTAGGAACTCCAAGCTTCTTGAGCTTGGCCAGTTCGGGTTCCAAGTCCGAGCCGATGCGGTTGACTTGGCATTTCACGAAGCCAAAGGTGAGCAAAAGCGCGATGCAAGGTAATCCAGCGCAGCCGATGCAGGAAATCTTCAACCAATTACGAGGCGTCGACTCGGACATGGCAGTTTGACGCGTTAGCCCTCAGATTCGTTGGCTGACTTCGTCGGTACCACTTCTTGAATCTGGATGTCGAATCCCATAACCAGGTCTATGCCCTCGCGACCGCTACCAGAGTTTGGCTTCCGGGCGACCCCGCCATTGTCTGCCCGATCCCGCCCAACGCTCCAGATCTTGAATCCGCGCCCATCTCGCTTGTAACCAAACGGCTTCCCGGTAAAGGGATCGATCGCTTCTTCGCCAAATTGCGAGAGATTTGCGGGCAAGTTCGGTCGGAGCTTAAGCAACCTGAAAGAGAGCATTTCTAGCCGACGCTCGGCGGCACCGTTCGCGGCGGCATCGATCGCTTGATCCAAGACCGGAAAAAGGATTCGGTTCAGGATATTTTCAAGGGATTTGTCACTGTCGATTTTCGCCGACTCGGCCCGAACGGCCTTCGCCATCCCCGTATAATCTCCCCTATCCTGAGGAAGACTCTTTAAAATTCTCAGCCATGCCTCGGCGAATTTGGCTTCGTACATTTCCCGTACCGCCTTACTGCTCAACATCGCATCGAGCCAGGGCATTTCGGATTCACCATTTGAGCTCATGGAGAACATGGCCAACGACTTCTTGCCCGTCAGCGTCTGGATGGTTGTCCTACCCATGACAACTTCTCCACCAAATGCAGTCCGGATATCTGGAGCCGGACCGACGCTCGCCCGCATCCTCTCAAGTTGAGCAAGGAGAAGACGGTCGTTTCGGGCTTCTTGCATGAAGCTATACAGCGTTTGGTGGGCAATGGCTTGAATAGATAGGTACACCAACTCGGCAATGATGAAAGGTTCTTGCTGGATATGCTCGCCGATTCGGTATGCGGTCCGAAGACTTTGGATCGCCCCCGCCCGATCATTGGTCATCCACTTCGCTCTGGCTTCCGTGCATGCCCATTTCGCTAAACGCTTCTGATCTGCAAATTCGGGCAACAAAAGGCTAAAGCCAAGTTTGTAGTCTCGCTGAAAATCCAACCTGGGAAACCGGTTCAGCTTATGGAGGTCGCTGAACAGGATCTGCTGGCTCTGGATCACTGCCAGTACGGATCCAAGGTTTTTTGGGTCTCCCTTGGGATCCGCGAACGCGTCGAGCAGCTTCACTTGTTCCTTCTTCGCTTGGGCCTTGGTCAGCGCTTCCAGTTGGAAACCGAGTGAACGATAGAGGCTCGCCGCATTCTCACCAGGTGATACAGGCGGGTTCGGGGCAAGGTCATTCGGTTCCGTAGCCACACCCATCTTTTTTAGGGCTGCGACGTGCTCCGGCAGTTTGCTGGAAATGCCGGTTACTTGGCGGTGGACCATGTAGCCGCCAACGGCACACACCAGAGCAGGAATGATTAGACAGCCAAGTAGCAAAGGACGCAGGCGGCGTCGAGGATTCATCTAGCCTTGGAGCGCTTTCTTGCGAACGTAGGCAGCGCTGCGCTCGACCCACATAACAAACTGGTCCAGGTTATCCAAAATATGCTTTGGCATGTTCACGTACTCGCGCATGGGCTCCGATTCAGCGTCGGGGTGAAGGGGACCGGCTCCGGGGATCTGCATCGCTTCTTCGAAGTCCTCAGGGGACAGCTTCAAGCCGATCTCTTCACCGATCAAGAAAGCGAACATGCGTTCGCCGGTATAGACTCCCATGCCGCCAAACATGCGGCGCGCGCGAACATCGTAGGCCTCAGCGGCCTTCATCATCTGTTCGTACCTTAGTGGACGATATACCATTGCGCTCAAGGCAAGTACTCCTCAGCCAGATGTGGGTTTGGCCACCCGATTCTCCCAACGACATCGGGCGATAAATCAGTTTACCCGGCAGCTAGAAAGTACGACGTTCCAACCTCGAATTCCTTCTTACGAAGAGGAGTTTTCCTGCGTTTTGTATTGCGTGGCGCGCGGGTTCAATACCTTGCCGCGAATGTTCTCAAGCGGCAAAACACCAAAGTGCCTGGAGTCGATGGAGTGTATTGGGTTGTCGCCAACCACATAAACATAATCCTGCGGGATTTGAACATTCCGAACCGGCACTCGGTCAAGCCGCTTCATGTGTTCAAACTTGAGATCGAAGGCCGGTCGCCACTGGTGAGCAAAGAACCGCAACTCCATCCAATCGCCGGGCGCAAAGGCTACGCGCTTCACTAATGGACCGTCAGGGCCGTCGATAATCACAACGTCCCCTTTCTTTATCACGTCAGCGTTCGTCGTGGAAAGCAGGACTTCACGATCGACATAAGTCGGGCTCATCGATTTTCCGACGACCACAACCGGTCGATAGGGTTGCGCCATGTAAACGCTCCCGATGATCGCAGCTGCGCTCGCGAACTTCGTGATCCGGTGTCCAAGCAGTAACTTCCAGTCCATATTTCCTTTCGTCCATAAGTCGGACCACGGCGTCCAACAATATCTCCCTAACGGGTTATTCCATCCCTTACGTTTGCCGCGATCGGAAAAGAGGGCCCTTATGGCCCATTTCGAGGCTAGGCAATTAGGTCCATTGGCTGGGTCCTGACAAGCCGATTCCCGCTTGACCCTAGAGGTAACGTTAGTCAATGGCCAATAAGCGGCTGGTGATTATCGATGGGTACAGCCTTCTGTATCGAGCTTTCTTTGCGACCCGCTACCTTTCTACGGCGGACGGTCGCCCAACGAACGCTTTGTACGGATTTACCCAGATGCTTTTCCTGCTGCTGGAAAACACCAAGCCGGATGCCATCGTGGTTGCCCTGGACGCTCCCGGGAAAACCTTTAGGCATGCGGAATATGCCGAGTACAAGGGCACTCGTAGGGAGATCGCGGAAGAACTTAAAGTCCAGTTGCCAATCGCTCGAGAATTGATTGCCGCCCTGGGCATTCCCTCCATCGAAGTGACCGGATACGAAGCAGACGACGTGGTAGGAACAATCAGCCGCCTGGGCGAAGAAAACGGCTACGACACCACAATTGTCACCGGGGACTTGGATGCTCTACAGCTGGTCGATGACTGCGTGTCTGTGTTGACAATGAAGCTCGGCGTCACGGACACCGTGACCTATGGACCCGAGCAGGTGGTCGAGCGCTGGGGGGTGACTGCGGAGCAGGTACCGGATTTTAAAGCAATCAAGGGTGACACCAGCGACAACATTCCCGGAGTTCCGGGGATCGGAGATAAAGGTGCGGCTGAACTGATCCAAACGTTTGGATCCATTGAGGCGATTCTGGAGCGATTCGACGAAGTTCCGCCAAAGTACGCCAAGAAGATCGAGCCGGTCAAAGACTCGCTCAAGGTTAGTAAGTTTCTGGCTACCATCGACCGCTCGGTGCCGCTGGAATATGACTTCAAACCGTTCGTCTTGACTATGCAGCAGCTTGAAGACGCCAAGGTCATGCTGGAGGCGTACGAGTTCAAGACGTTGCACCGCCGAGCGGACAAAGTTCTCGGTGCATATCTGGATGGAGCGGGCGGACGAGTCGTCCCGGCGACAGTTGAAAATGAAGCGCTCGAGACCCATGTATTTCCTGTCGGCGATATCGTCGGTTTGGCCAACTTCATCGGCGAGTCGCGTTACGCGGTCTACTTCGCCGCGCCGGCAGCCAGAGACTTGTTCGATGACCCCGAAAGGAAAGCATATCTCGCAAAGGGAGCAGATGTCGCCGAGTGCTCCGAGGTGGAGGCGCTCGAATTCATCTCGAAGGACCCCACGCGAGCAATCTTTCATGACTCGAAAGCAGTCTTCAAGCGCTTGGACGCCTTCGCTCCTCGCCCGGACTTGTACGGAGTTCCCGGATTTGATTCGATGCTGGCGGCGTTTGTTTTGCAGTCGCAGCGCTCCTCTTACTCGCTGAGAGACTTGGTCCAAGGTTATCTGGATGTCCAATCGCCAACTCGTCCGGACGAAATGGCCGCCGCACTCTATTTGCTTGAGCCGGTCTTGCGCGATCGCTTGCAGAAGGAGGAGCAAACCCATGTCCTGGATGAGATCGAGTTGCCGCTCGTCCCAATCTTGACGGAGATGGAAAAGTTTGGGGTGCGCACCAACCGCCCGCAGCTTCGGGAATTCTCGAGCACGCTTCAAGCCGAGATCGAGCGCATCACCGCGCGAATCTACGAACTGGCGGGGCAGGAGTTTACGATCGGCTCACCCAAACAGCTGGGAGAAATATTGTTCGACAAGCTTCAGATTCCCGGGGCGCAGAAGACCAAAACGGGCTACGCAACGGGCGTCGAGGTTCTCAGCCAGATTGCGCCGCAGTACGAGATTGCCGCCGAAGTTTTAAATTGGCGTGAACTTACAAAGCTTAAATCGACCTACGCGGACGCTCTAGAGAAGTTGATCCAACCGGATGGCCGCATCCACACGACCTACAACCAAATCGGAGCCGCGACGGGCCGCCTCAGCTCCAACGATCCGAACCTTCAAAACATTCCGATTCGCACGGAGCTCGGCCGTGGCATTCGCAAGGCTTTCAATGCCCAAGAGGGTTATCGATTGCTTTCTTTGGACTACTCGCAAATCGAACTGCGGGTCCTCGCCCACATGTGCGACGAACCGGCCCTGAGTTCAGCGTTTGAGGAACACGAAGACGTACATACCGTCACTGCACAAAAGATGTTCAACCTCGGAGAAGAGCCCGCTTCCAAAGAGCAGCGCCGGCTCGCCAAGATGCTTAACTACGCCGTTCTCTACGGTGTTAGCGAATTTGGCCTGGCCCAGCAACTGGGAGGTGGTTTTTCGGTCGCGGAGGCCAAGGAGCTTATCAAGACTTATAACGAGCGTTTCCCCGCGGTCAAGGGCTTCACGGACAGCATTGTTCAGGAGGCAAGGTCAAAGGGCTTTACTCGAACTCTGCGCGGACGGCGGCGCTACTTCCCAGACATTCACGCACCCAAGGTAATGGAGCGCAAAGCTGCTGAGCGACAGGCCATGAATGCTCCCATTCAAGGCACGGCGGCTGACATGCTGAAACTGGCAATGATCGAAGTCCGCAAGCGGATTTCCGGCACACAGACCCGAATGCTGCTCAATGTGCATGACGAGCTTGTTTTCGAGCTTGCAAATGGAGAAGAAGGTTTGATCGAACCGATCCGCGAGGGGATGGAGACCGCACTGCCGCTCGACGTGCCCGTTGAAGTCGATGCAAAGGTTGGCCTCGATTGGAATGAAATGACTGCCGTTCTCCGTCCATGAAGGGCTTGTCTCTCTGGGCGAAGGTGTACTTCGCTGCCGTTGCCTTCTCCTTGGCAGGGCTGCTGATCACGAAGCTAACAAACGTGGAGCCTGGCTTCATTCAGCCGATCTCGGCCGCGGTTGTCGTTGTTACGGGATTTCTGACTTTGACAAGAGAAACAACTCTCCCCCGCGTCCTTGCTGTGCTGATCGTTGGCGCGTTGGCGGAGATCGTGGGCCTGTATTTCCAGTTTCCGTTTGGGGATTACGAATACACCCGGGCATGGCAACCAACCGTCCAACTGCCCGGCAACCACAACTTTCCTCTGTGCCTACCTTTTGCGTGGTTTTTGATTGCGGGGGGAACGGCCATCGCACTAAGACCGCTGGGCAGGCAGGCTTTGGTGTTGGCGCCGATTATTTCCACGCTCATCGACTTTTTTATGGAACCGGTCATGACCAGAACCCTTCACTACTGGGAATGGCAAAACCCTGGCCCATTGCCTGGTGGCGCTCCGTGGCTGAACGTTTTTGGCTGGCTGCTGACCTCCTTTTTGGCGACCCTCATCATTGGCTTTCGTCCCGCCAAGCGTGGTACGATCGCTCCGCTGGTGCTGGCCGCATACGTCTTGCTCCTCGGCGTGATCTGGCTCCTCCGATGAGGGTTGGCAGTTGAAGCATGTCGTGGTTGTCGGTGCAGGTCTGGGGGGACTGGCAACCGCTTTGCGACTTTCCCATCTTGGATACCGGGTGACGGTCCTCGAACGTTTATCGAGCGTCGGCGGCAGAAATCAGGAATTGACTGTGGGAGAATGCCATTTCGACTCCGGGCCGACTCTGCTGATGATGCTCGAACCTTTTCGCAAGCTGTTCGAAGACGTCGGAGAACGGCTCGAAGATCACCTGCAATTGGCTCGATGCGAGCCCAGTTATCGCGTCTTCTATGCAGATCACACTTGTCTAGATGCTTCAAGCGATTTCGAAAAGCTTCGGGAAGCGGTCGCCGCGGTTAATCCTCAAGATGCTGCGACTCTGCACAGATTCCGTTCCGACTTAGCAGGCCTTTACGAAGCAGCGATCCCCATGTTTGTCGAGCGGAATTACGATTCGCTGGCCGACTTTCTCGGGCCAACCGCGCTTAAGACAACCATTCAGCATAAGATGCTGTCGAACCTGCATAAGCGCATTCGCTCCTACTTTCAAGACGAGCGCGTTCAGATGCTCTTCAGCTTCCAATCCATGTACCTCGGACTCTCGCCCTTCGCGGCTGCATGGGTCTACTCGACGCTTACCTACATGGAGATGGCGGGTGGAATTTGGTACCCGATGGGCGGGGTTACACAGTTGTCCTACGCCATCCAACGGCTTGCTGAACAACATGGAGCGACAATTCGAACCGGATGCGAAGTGACCAAGATCGAAGCCAATTCGGTGCACTTGTCTTCAGGAGAAGTCATAAAGGCTGACGCCATCGTAAGCAACGTCGATCTGCCCAAATCCAAGTCGGATTTAGAAGGAGAGAAGATTCCCGCGAGTTGGAAATACTCCTGCTCAGCGTACATGTTGTATCTGGATTACGAAGGTGAGTTGCCGACTTTGCTCCACCACAACGTGTTCTTTGGACGCGACTTCAGGCGCAATTTCGACCAAATCTTCAACCTAAACCAGATTCCGGAGGATCCATCCTTCTATGTGTGCGTCTCCGGGAAGTCAGACCCGTCACGGACTCGACCGGGCCACCAGAACCTCATGATTCTTGTTCCATGCCCGAATCTGGATCATGCTTGGTTGGGTTCCGATGGAGAGGGGCTCCAAGCGAGCGTTTTTGACCGTCTGAGCCGAGAGTGTGGATTTCAAGAAAGAAAAGTCCGGGCTCTTAAAGTGAGAACACCGGTCGACTGGCAAAACGATTTCATGCTCGAAAAGGGCGCGGCCTTCGGGCTCTCCCACCATCTCTTGCAAAGCGCTTATTTTCGGCCCTCCAACCGATCAAAGTCGAACCCTTTTTTGTACTACGTCGGGGCAAGCACGGTGCCAGGAAACGGGATGCCGATGGTTTTGATATCTGCAGATTTAGCAGTGCAACACATTACAAATCGATTTTCCTAATTCAGCCATATCAATCTGGCCGCAAACCAGCCATTCTGCCATTCCAATTGGGTAAACCCCCAACATGAAATTTGCGGTTCTTATGTCGCTTGGCTGTATCGTCGTCGTATCCGCGTCGGCTGACGATACGAAAATCAACGCGATCGCAGCGGAGTCCTACGTCCGACCCCCAAAGGAAATCGAGGAAGTGGTAACCGCGCCCTGGTATCGGAACGGCAGCGTCACCAACGTGGGGCCGAACCGAACGCACTACATTGTTAGCGTTAGCAGCGGCCTACCCAAGCTGGCGGATTTGGCGCGGCCTTATCACAATTTGGGCGGCGTGCAGCTTGACTGGCGAGCGAATCGCACGCGCAATCTGTCCTTCCGCAGAACGGAGCAAATCCTTGTAAAGCGAATTGGCGACGATAACACCGTCACGATAAACGCCCCCAAAGGGACAAGTATTGGAAGTCCAACCTGGTCTCCGGACGGCAAGAGAATCGCTTTCTTCGGTCACTCGGATCGTGCAACCCACCTTTGGGTCGTCGATGCGGCTACGGGAAAAGCAAAGCAAATAACCCAAGTGCCCGTGCTGGCAACGTTTGAGAACCAGTTCGAGTGGCTGTCCGATTCAAAGCGAATTGCTGCTGTCTTCGTTCCGGCCAAGCGAGCCCCCATGCCCGTGAACGGGGAAGTCGCATTGGCGCCTCAAGTGAAAATCAGCGACGACAAGACAAACGCAATTCGAACCTATGCGGGGCTCATGAACACTCCGCATGAATTTGAATTGTTCGAGTGGCATGCGACCGGTCAACTAGGAGTTGTTGATGCAGATTCGGGCCGTATGGTTACGATCGGAGCGCCCGCAATGATTGAAAACATTAGCCCTCAGGCTGATGGCTCGCATTTCCGGGTTACGTTGATCGAGAAACCGTTCAGCTACATGGTCCCAGCTTCCAGCTTCCCGGAGCGCGAAGTGTTGTGGTCGGCGACCGGTAAGCAAGTTTTGGAGATTTCGAAGCGACCTCTCCGGTTTGGTACCACTTCCGGCGGCGCTGGCCAAGGTGGGGACAACGAGAAGCGTTCGCTGACCTGGCGTCCAGACGGCCAAGGGTTTAGCTTCCTGCAAGTTTCCGCCGCTCGACGTGAGGGAGGGTCTCCGGACGGGCAGGAAAGTGACGAGCAAGGTCGCCGACCTGGCGGCGCTCAAGGCGCTCCTGGGGGGCAGCAGCTTCGGCCCGGCCAAAAGGATCGAGTCATGCAATGGGTCGCCCCTTATGGTGAATCGGATGCAAAGCCGATCTTCGAAAGCGACCAGCGAATCTCCTCTGTGCAATACAGCGAAGACTGCAAGACGCTCTTCATTTCGCAAACTATCGGCGGTCGCAATCGCCTTTCCGCTGTTCGAATCGACAACCCGAGCAAGCTGTATACGATTGTGGAGTCTGCAACCGGTGACAACGCTTTCTATGAAGATCCAGGTTCGCTCATGACGAGGGAAGGCCGCGTCGCGGGAAGCATCGTCCGAATGTCGAATGACGGCAAGTTCGTCTATTTGAGCGGAACCAAGTACAGCAAGGATCCACTCAAGGAAGGGCCCAAGCCATTCCTTGACCGAGTTGAAATTGAAACGGGCAAGAGGGATAGGTTATTTGAATCCAGCCCGGATCGCTATGAAACCGCTTCGATGGTGGATGATGACGGCAAATTGCTTCTTGTCAGCAGACAGAGCCCGACTTCCATTTCTCAAACCTACCTGGTGGATTCAACAACGAAGCAGGATGTGCGTCAGCTTACGGCAAACCGTGATTACGCGCCCGACCTTACCCAGGCAAGCAAGCGCAGATTTACGGTGACGAGGCCAGACGGGCTCAAGTTCGATGTTACGGTTACATACCCGGCCGGTGCTAAGCCTGGAGCGAAGTTGCCTGCCTTTTTCTGGTTCTATCCGTCAGAGTTTGTGGATCAGGCAGCCTACGATCGCAGCAACCGAACGTTCAACAAGAACACGTTTAGCTCGATCTCACCCTCCTCCAAGAAGATTCTGCTTCGGGCCGGATATGCCCTGGTCGAGCCGGATTGTCCGATCATTGGGGCCGAGACCCGGAAGAACGACGGCTACGTTCCCCAACTCCGGAACAACTTGTCAGCCACGATCAATGCCATTTGCGATGACGGAACGATCGACCGCAACAAGCTCGGCATCGGTGGACACAGCTATGGCGCGTTCAGCACGCTCAACGCGATGGTTCACACGCCTTATTTCAAGGCTGGTATCGCGGGCGACGGCAACTACAATCGCCTCCTGACTCCTTTTGGATTCCAAGGTGAAACTCGGCAGCTTTGGGAGTCGCG
>JAFAFM010000027.1 GCA_023423495.1 Armatimonadota bacterium | reverse complement strand
GGGGTACTGAGGAATTTGGAGTCCCGCACCTGCGCATCTTGAAAGCGAGCGCCGATTACATCGAGAGTCGTAGCCGAGAACTTTTCTCGAGCGGCGACGAGCGCATCAATGTAAGCATTCTCGTCGCGAACCTCCAAACCCAAGGATTGAGGAATGAAATCGATAATCTTGCCGGAGGCATCCAAAATCCACACTTGGAAGCTAGCATTGAAGTTCAACGCAACTCTGGATAAAGGCAGGTAGGCGTTGCGGAATTCGGGATAGGCCAGAATGTCCGCCCGCATGCAAGAAAAGTTTCGCTCCAGAAAGGCTTGCACGCGGGGGGATCGTTCGATGCCGACGTCAAAGTTGCGGGCCATTGGATTGGCGCTGCTCCCAATGAAAAGCAGGATGGGAAGGTCGCGACGGCGGGCGGAAGCGAATGCTTCGGGCGTTGGCTTGAGCCAGTCGATCCGGTGTTGGGCAGCTCGGGCGAGAAATTCAGAGTCTTCGCCGCCTAGGTTATTCTCGACCGTTGGCGGGATTCTCGGCTTAAGGGCAAGGGAAATAAAGCCGATGGACACAAGAGCAGCTACCGAGATCGAGACAACGGTGAATGCTGGCCTAGGCATCGTCTGATCATTATGCCTCTGTGCTAAAATCGCCCAACTATGTCGATCACTCTCGACGAAGTCCGACACGTTGCCAAATTGGCCCGGCTCGAACTCGACGAATCCGAAATGCTTTCTCTTCAAGGCGAACTCAATGCCCTGCTCGGGCACTTCGCCGACATTCAAGCGATCGACACAACCGGTATCGAGCCAACATCGCACGCCGTTACATTGCAAAACGTGTGGGCGCGCGATGAGGCGGTTCAAGGATTGGGTCGTGATGCGGCGCTGCGGAATTCCGCGCTTACCAAAGCGGGCCTCTTTGTGGTTCCTCAAATCATCGAGGACTAGCCTGTGCTGAATGAACTTTCAGCTACGGAGCTGGGGCGGAAGCTGGCCGCTCGCGAGATTTCTGCACGAGAAGTGTTGGATGCCCACCTGGATCGGATTCGAAGTCGAGACCCGTTGGTCGGCGCATTCCTCGCGATCGACGAAGAAAGGGCTTACGCAGCTGCCGATAAGGCTCAAAAGCTGATCGAGGGAGGAGAGGCCGGACCCCTCACTGGCGTGCCGATTGCCCTGAAAGACAACATCTCGACCGACGGCATCGAGACGACCTGTGCTAGCAAGATCCTGAAAGGATATGTCCCTCCCTTCGATGCGACGGTTGTGGAGCGAGCGAAAGCAGCAGGAATGGTGCTCCTGGGCAAGACGAACTTAGATGAGTTCGCGATGGGTACGTCGACTGAAAACTCGGCTTTTCAGAAGACTTGTAACCCTTGGGACTTAGAGAGGTCGCCCGGCGGTAGCTCCGGAGGTTCTGCGGTTGCCGTTGCCGACTGTATGGCACCCCTGTCGCTGGGATCGGACACGGGTGGCTCCATTCGGCAGCCAGCCGCGCTATGCGGGATCGTGGGTTACAAGCCCACTTACGGTAGGTGTAGTCGGTACGGGCTTATCGCTTTTGGGTCGAGTCTGGACCAGATTGGCCCGTTCGGTCGGACGGTAGAAGACGTGGCACTGTTTGCAGAAGCGATTACGGGTCGAGATCCCCGTGACAGCACCTGCTTGCCCATGGGCCCGATTGGAAGCGGCAGCTTGAAATCAGGCTCACTGCGCGGACTTAAGGCGGCCCTGCCCAAGGAAATGTTTGGCGATGCCGTCGACCCTGGAGTTCAAGCCGTCGTGATGCAGTCGGTCGAAGCGCTGCAGAAGGACGGCGTAGAATTCGAGGAAGTCAGTATTCCGTCCATCAGTTTTGGTGTGACGACCTACTACATCATTGCCCCTGCGGAAGCGAGCAGCAACCTCGCCCGCTTCGACGGCATCCGGTACGGTCCCCGAAGTGAGGGGAAGGGCCATATTGGAGTGGTCGAGCGCACCCGCGCAGAAGGCTTCGGCCACGAGGTGAAAGCCCGAATCATGATTGGGACCTATGCTCTGAGCGCCGGTTATTACGATGCATTTTATTTGAAGGCGCAGCAGGTTCGAGCCATGATGGCTCGCGAGTTCAACGAGATCTTCCAGCGATTCGATTTCATCCTTTCGCCGACGAGCCCCGTGACGGCGTTCAAGATTGGTGAACTCACCGAAGATCCCTTGGCGCTGAAAATGCTCGATTACTGCACGATCCCCGCCAATATGAACGGGATGCCCGGCATCTCCCTCAACTGCGGATTCTCCGAGGGCTTGCCGGTTGGGCTGCAGTTGATGGCCGCGCCTCTGGAGGATGAAAAGCTTCTTCAGATTGCCTACAATGTGGAGCAGACGCTTCCAGACGCCACGCACCGCCCGCCCGAACCGTAACGAATTTACATGGATGACATCGGACGCCAGGATTTGCGGCTTTTCCTTAAGGAACTGCTGTCACCTTGGCGTTTGATCTTGATGATCGTGTCGCTGGCCTTTGTTTGGACATTGCCAATCTACCGTGACACTGCTCCCCAGCGTGCTTTCATTTCGATCGTTCTGGTTATCTATTGGGTTGCCACCTCATTCAATTCCAGCCTGACCAAGCGCTTTTCCTCGAAGCGGTATCTGGCGATGTGGAATGGCTGCAACGACCGGCTGAAGCGATTTGAAGAAGTGCTTAAACGGCTGAGGCGGGATCAAGTAGCCAATTTGAGCGAGATGCCCGCAACCATTCGGCGGGTAGGCAAAACTTTATATCGAGCCCTGCGTCGGGCGGACCTGATTTCCACGGAAGTCGAGAAGACCGAACGCGACCTCTACTCGGCACCTCCGATTTGGACTTCGCCTAGCGAAGATCCGCAGTCCAAGGAGCTCTATCGGATCGCAGACAAGAACATTGCTGAGTACCGCCAGCAGTTTGCCGGCGTGATGGCCGGAGTGCATCGAACGGAAGCTCAGAGCGCGGTGTACATGACCACGCTCGATACTCTTCGTATGAAAATGCTGGGCTATAGGCTGGTAGGAAAGAGCCCGGAGATGTCGTCAGACGACTTTCTCGTGGCGCTGGCGGAAGCTCGTGCCCAACTTCAATCGATCGATACTGCCTTAGAAGAACTTGACTTGGGGCACTACCCAAAAACCATATCGGTTATTCCGCCGCCACTTCCAACAGAAGTCTCCGACGAAATCGAGCAACGGTTAAATCAAGGGAATTGATGCTTTACAAAGCAAAACGGGCCCCGATTCTTCATCGGTGCCCGTACTAAATTCGTTCTAGGTCACGCGGTTTTGGCCAGAACCGGTGTCGAATCCTTGTCAAGTGCGATCGCGATTTCGCGCTCGATCACATTTCCTTTGATCTGGCTAAGATAGACCTTGCTGAGGTTCGGCTGCTTCACGAGTCGCTGAAGCGTCATGAGCAGATCCGCTGCCTCGTCGCGACTTAGTGAAATCGCCACATCGGTCAAATCTCTCTGCTTTTCGTAATCGAAGATCCTCATTTCAGTTTCCGTTTTTTGTTGGTCTCTCGCCAACCATTACACAGGTAAACGGATTCAAGGTTCCAAGGTTTTGATTTCTTTTCCCCAAGGGCCCAATTACCCACACGGATAATCGGTTAAAGACCTCCAGAATGGAGTTCGAATGGGCACGATAGACTCAACATGCCGCCGGACGCCACGAAAGGTCCAAAAGT
>JAFAFM010000329.1 GCA_023423495.1 Armatimonadota bacterium | reverse complement strand
TTCAATGCCCAGCCACGAGTCTTGGCTAAGACACAAAAAAGCCGCCAAGTCCTTCAATGAAATGGAAAAACTTGGCGGCGGTTGGGTTTACGAAATCTGGGCTAGAACATCTTTGAGGCTCTGAGCAGAAGCGGCGAGACCCTCGCGCTCCTTGTCATTCACGGCCGGTTCGAGTACTTCTACCGCTCCGCGACGCCCGACCTTGGTTGGCAACGACAGCGAAATGTCGCTGATGCCAAGCTTGCCTGTTTGCAGCGTGGAAACCGGCAATACAGCTTCGCTGTTCAAAGCGATTGCATGGACTACTTCGCCGATCGACACGCCGACGGCTCGCCCCGCGCCACCCTTCAGCCGGATTACTTCGGCGCCGGATTTGCGGGTGAATTCGAAGACTCCCTGTACCTCGGCCTCGTAGTTTGGAACGGAAGTAAGCGGAACGCCACCGATGGTTGCGGAACTGAAAATCGGCACCATTGAGTCGCCGTGCTCACCCAAGATCAGAGCCTTGACGTCGAGCGCATTGACATTGAAGTGGTCAGCAAGGAGCGATCGGAAGCGGCAAGTGTCGAGCACTGTCCCGAGGCCCAGCACCTGAGCCTGCGGCACTATGCCGCTTTGAGCCGCCAGATGGGTCAGGATGTCCACAGGGTTGGAGACGACGACGATGGTTGCGCCATCGTTCAGCTTGACGCCCTTTAAAGAGTCCAAGATGCCCTTGAAGAGGCCCACATTTCGATTGATCAGTTCCAAGCGGCTTTCGTCGGGCTTACGTCGCAGGCCAGCGGTAATGACCACGCAGTCGCTACCGTTCACGACATCGTAGTCGGCAGAACTGGTGAACTTTTGGTTCGCCGTGAGAGCCGCGCCGTGGCGCAAGTCTAGGGCCTCGCCGGCAGCCATGTCCCCATTCATGTCCACGAGGGCGATCTCCCTCACAATGCCGCCCAACTGCAGTACAAATGCGGCGTCCGAACCGACGCGTCCGCCCCCTCCAATAATCGCTACTTTCATGATGTTTTGAGTTCTCGTTTCACTGGCCGGGATGGCCGGTTTCCCCTGATTATGGCAGGCAGGTTGATAGCCGTGGGCCGGTCAGCCGCTGTAGTAGAAGGCTGAAATGGACCGGGCGTACTCGGGCCCGTACAGTTTCTCTACGGTTTGTCGGGCGTTCGCTCCAAGCCGACGACGCAGTTCTACATCATCCCGCAGACGAACGATAGCGTCTTGAAATTCGCTGGTTGTGGAGGCGAACAAAACGTCATGACCGTGCCGGAGTATCTCGGCATATCCGTGCCTCGGCTCCGCGACGATCGCCAAGGAACTGGCCATGGCCTCTGGGATCACCCTGCCAAATGCTTCCAGCCATGCTGGGTGAGTCCGGTAGACAAAGCAGTCCAAGCTGCATAAAAAGTCAGGCGCCGACACCGCATTTTCCGGCAGGACGTTCAACTCCTCGACCTCGCGAGAGAGCGTCGTGCCGCCCATGACCTTTACCGAGATTCCATCCTCAATCAGAGATTCGTAGAGAGCTGGATCTTCGGGATGATGCTTTTCCGGAACGTCGCGGCTCAGCCGTCCGACAACGAAGCGATCGGTATGCCGTGAACAGCTAAAACTGTCGATTGCAATCGGGGATGCTTCTACGCGTCCGGGCAAATCGGGGGTCTGGGCTGCAATCTTGGAACTGGCGTACACGATTTCGACGGGTCGCCCGGTGGCGCGGCCAAGCACGGAGTAAACGGACCGCAGTCTTTCCGGCTGATCCAAGTTGTGGACCAAAATCATCCGAGCGGGATTTGCCATTTGAATCCAGCTTCCGATGGAGAAGTACGTTCCGATGAACACCAAGACGCCGCCTTGCGGAAAACGGCTATTTGGTCCGATGTGCTTGATTGGCGCGAGTCCGGCGAAGCTCGGATGGGGTGGTTCCTCGGACCATATGTTGACTTCCCCTTCGTGAGCTAAAAGTTCGAACAAGCTCAGCGTCCGGTGTTCACTACCCCCGGCCGGGTTTCGCATCGGATTGATCAAATGGACGGCAGTCAACGCCACTAGTATGGGCGTAAACTGGCCACGATGACTCTTGAGGCGTTTTTGGGGAAGCTCCGCGAGTGTCGGCTAATCGCCTCGGTTCAAGCTAGCGAAGGATCACCGGTTGACCATCCCGAAATCTTGCTGAAGCTTGCTGAAGCTTCCATTCAAGAAGGTGTCCAAATCCTCCGTTTGCAGGGTTTGGAAAACATACGAGTCATTCGAGCGGCAACCCGTAAGCCGGTCATCGGTTTGATAAAAAGAAGCTACCCAGGAAGTGACATCTACATTACGCCGACAGGCGCTGAAGTAAATGCGCTTATCGATACCGGATGTGAGGTGATCGCTCTGGATGGAACGCCACGCCGCCGACCAAATGGCGAGAATCTGAAGGATCTGGTTGCCCTAATCCATGCCAACGGACGGCTGGCGATGGCGGACTGCGATTGCGAGGTAAGCGCCCGGTATGCCGTCGAAGCTGGGGCGGACCTTGTGGGAACGACGCTTGGTGGCTATACGGATGCCCGGCCGGCAACAGAAGGTCCAGACCTCGATCTGCTTCGAGAATGCCTTGCTCACGGCGTGCCAGCTATTGCCGAAGGCCGATACTACGAGCGGTGGCAAGTCGAAAGTGCGCTCCGTATTGGCGCGGCGGCGGTTGTTGTTGGCGGCGCCATCAACGACCCAGTTAAGCAAACTCGCTCTCTGAAGCCAAGGGCACCGTTCAACGGCGACGTTGGGGCCGTCGATATTGGCGGGACATGGTTAAGATTTGGCCGCTTTAACTCCGCGTGGGAGTTGCTGGAGTCGGACCGCGTGCCGAACCCCAAAACTCGCGAAGAACGCCTGGAGTGGATTCGCAGCATAGCCGAGCGATTTCGAGTGGAAGCCCTCGGCGTGAGCACCGGGGGAATCGTCGACCCGGCTACCGGAATCTGCTGGACGGCGAAATCCCACTTAATGCCAGACCATGTGGGAATCGCATTTTCGGAGTCCACGCTGGGTTTGCCGACTTCGGCCCATGGAGACGGCCATGCGACGGCCTGGGGTCATGCCTGCCTCCCCCAATTCGCGGGAAAGCGGGTGGCGACCATCGCCCTTGGTACGGGGGTGGGGTGCGGGTTTGTGCAAGACGGAAAAATCTGGGCGGGCCGACGCGGCGAATATCCCAGGCTGAATGACCTTTGGACGGCAAACGGCACGTTCGAATCTGTGCTGGGTGGAATCAATTTGACCTCAAATCCAGGCGAGAAGGAGATGAGCATCGCGCGATCCGCTCTGCATGATGCTCTCTTCGCAATCCGGAATTTGTATTTCCCGGATGAAGTTGTTGTGGGAGGATCGGTTGGGCTCAGCGATTGGTTGCTACCGGATGTCGAACGGGGCGGGGCGATACCAAGTCCATTCGGTGTCGATGCTGGTCTGTACGGAGCGGCCGCTCTGGTGCTTTTCCCGCCCCGGTAGCGGTCGCGAGTAAACTCACTCCCCTATGCCGGAGCTTCTGCTCGAGTTGGGATGTGAGGAATTGCCGGCCACGTCGGTGGCCGATGCATTTGAAGGCCTGAAAAATGCCGTCGTTGACGCCATGGAAGACGCCAAGCTGCTTGAATCAGGATTCAAAGCTACAGCTCTTGGAACCCCACGTCGCCTGATTGTATCGGTGGCTGGAGTAATCGACCGGCAGCCGGACGAGCGGAAAGAAATGCGCGGCCCGGCGATTCAAGCCGCGTTTGACTCTGAAGGAAATCCAACTAAGGCGCTAGAAGGCTTTTGCCGGTCCAACGGCGTTGAGGTCAGCAGCGTCCGAAAGGACGACAAGTACATTTGGGTCGACAAGCTGGTTGAAGGGAAGAGCGCGAAGGATGTCCTTGCTCATGCGCTGCCGAGTGCAATCAAAGCACTAAGCTTCGAAAAGACCATGCGTTGGGGTTCGGGGCGTATGCGATTTGCAAGGCCGGTACGGTGGATTTTGGCAACGATCGGCGGAGAAGTGGTGCCATTTTCTTTAGAAGGCGTGGAGGCGGGGAATACCTCCCGAGGTCATCGTTTCTACGCGCCCGAAGCATTCAAAGCAGACAGCCTGCAAGAGCTTGTCAGTGGCCTTCGAATGCGGAAAGTCGAGCCTGATCCGGAGGTTCGAGAGGAATTGATTCGGACCGAGGCGCGCTCCGTCGCCGATGGGCAACCGCTTCTCACTGAGACTCTGCTTCAAGAGAACGTTTATCTGACGGAATGGCCGTCTGCCGTTCAGGGTGAATTCTTGCCGGAGTACCTGGAATTGCCGCGCCCGGTGCTCATCACCGCGATGGCGAAACACGAGAAGATGTTCCCGGTTCAGGATGGTGATGGCAAGTTAACCAATCGGTTTGTGTTTATCCGAAACTCGGGCGAGGACGACACTGTACGGATCGGTAATCAGTGGGTGCTCAACGCACGGTTTAACGACGCCCGGTTCTTTTACAACGAGGATCGAAAGCACTCGATGGATGACTTCCTGGAGCGAACGAGCACCATCGTGTTCCAGGAAAAGCTCGGGAACGTCCGGATGCGAGCCGACCGGCTCAGCAAGCTGGCCGCGCGAATCTGTGAGGCTACGGGCGGAGAAAAGGAGGAGGTGGTGCTTGCTCGCACCGCTGGACTTTACTGCAAGGCTGACTTGGCGACGGGATTGGTAAGCGAACTCCCATCTTTGCAAGGCGTCGTCGGCAGCGAATATGCACGTGGCGAAGGAATGCTGGAAGACGTTGCTTGGGCAATTGCCTCTCACTACGACCTGAGCAAGAACCAGAACATCAATTCGGACGGCGCCAAAACGGCTGTTCGGGTCGCGATGGCGGATCAGATCGATAAGCTGGCAGGCTACCTCGGCCTGGGACTGGAACCTTCAGGCTCAAGCGATCCGTATGGATTGCGTCGCGCGGCAACGACTTTGATCGACGCCGCTTTGATGTGGCGACAAGCCATTCCATCCTACGCGGACCTCATGTCTTATGCGATCGAGCTGTATCGCGAGCAAGGGGTCGAACTGGACGAAGCAAAGGCTCAACCGGCTCTGGCTTCCATCTTTGCATCTCGGTACGAATCCATGCTTTCGAATGTGCGTCACGACATTCTCAGTGCGGCTTTGATCGATAACGAGCCGCAGGACAACTCGATGCCTCGACGGGTCAGGATGCGAATCAAGTGCATGGAGATTCTAAGCCGCGAGGCGCTCTTTGTTCAAACCGCGACGAGGCCCATCAATATCGTGGCGGCCGCCCGCCGCAAAGAGGTCGAGTTTGCAGAGGAAGAGCCGTTGAAAGCAATCAACTCGGATGACCTCCAATCAGAATCCGGATTTGCCCTCCTTCAAGCGTTGAAAGTGCGCGAAGATGCTCTGTTCAAGGCTCGCGACGAAGAGCGCTACGAGGATGTGATCAGCCTTCTACGAGTGATGGAGCGACCGATCAACGAGTTCTTCGAAACGACCATGGTGATGGCAGACGAATCACACGTGCGGTTCGCGCGGCTAAGCCTGATGAATGCGTGCGCCCAGCACCTCTTGGTCGCCGGTGACTTCTCCAAACTGGTGTTTGAAGGGCGAGTAGAAGAGCCTTCTGCGAACGGGGTCCTGTAACGTGAGCGACATCCTGCAAACGGCGCTGCGCTACTTGGAGGAGGATGTTCGACCGAAAGCGCAGGCGATAGATCGGGACCCGGAAGCCCTCCGAGATGCGCTGCGTGGCCTCTGCAACTTGGAATTGATGGCCCTCAAGCGGCCGGCGTCTTTTGGGGGACCAGGGCTGGCCGAGAGTGAGTTTCGAACATTTCAGGAGGAAGTTGCTCGTGCATCGGGCTCCCTGGCATTTCTGCAAACTCAGCACCAAAGTGCCGTCTCGATGCTGTCCAAGTCCGAAAACGAAGGATTGAAGCTTCGATATCTTCCGCATATGGCAAACGGAGAGAAGCTGGTTGGAATCGGGTTTAGCCAACTTCGACGTCCGGGTGAGCCCATGATGCGGGCCAAAGCCGTCGACGGTGGATATGAGCTAAGCGGCACTGTGCCTTGGATCACGGGATGGTCGTTTTATCCTGAATTCCTCGTGGGCGCGACCTTGAAGTCTGGTGAGGCGCTGTTCGCGGTCGTCCCTCTCGAAAACCGCTCCGATAAAGGCAGCATTTCTGTGTCCGAACCTATGAGGTTGGCAGCGATGGAAACCGCCATGACGGTGAGCGCGGAGTTTCAGGGTTGGTTCGTGCCAGATAATGACGTGGCATTCATCCGCCAAGCAGATTGGATTCGCAACAATGACCTGATCAACATCGCGCTCCAGGGCCACTTTGCCATTGGCTGCGCATTGGCAGGAATGGACGTGTTGAAATCCGCGTCTGATAAACGCGGATTGCCTTTCTTAAAAAATGCCCTTGACGAATTGCACCGCGAACTGGAGGATTGCCGAGCGGCAACGGCGAAGGCACAGCTTGGTTCCGGGGAAGAGGTAACGACCGACGAACGCTTGAAAGTTAGGGCGTGGGCGATCGATCTGGCGGTGCGTTGTGCTCATGCCGCTGTCACCGCGTCTAGCGGGGCCGCGAATTCCCTCGAGCATCCAGCCCAACGCATTTACCGGGAAGCGTTGGTATACACCGTCAGCGCTCAAACTACGCCCATCATGGAAGCGACTCTAAATCGGTTGGTCCGCTCAGGCCAAGTCCGTACATAGACCCCAAAGAGTTGCCAAGTCCTTCTTGTGTCCCTGGGGCGCATTGGGCGTCTCGATGAGAATCGGAATATCGAAGAAGCGCGGATCGTTTACCAACAGCCTAAAGGCCGTCAGGCCGATCTCCCCGTCGCCGATGTTGGCATGGCGGTCGACCCTCGAGTTAAATCCTTTTTTGCTGTCGTTGCAGTGAATCACCCGCAGCTTGTCAAATCCCACCAGACGATCAAACTCAGCCATCGTCCGCTCGTAAGTCTCTTCAGTCCGGATGTCATAACCGGCCGCGAAGATGTGGCAAGTGTCCAGGCAAACTCCGAGACGGTCAGAAGCCCCGCATGCATCGAGCAGCTTTGCCATGCCTTCGAAGGTGGATGAAAGCGAAGACCCCTGGCCAGCAGTAGTCTCAGCTAATAACATCGTTTCATCCGTGTCGGCGAGGACTTCTCTGACGTTTTCCGCGGCGATCGGAATCGTGGCGTCTTCGCCAAAGCCCTTATGTGCTCCGATATGCGACACCACCCACCGGATGCCATATTACTGACAGCGCCTCAACTCCCCCTTGAGCCCATTCACGCTCCTTTCTCGGATGTCATCAGTGGGAGCGCAAAGATTGACAAGGTAACTATCATGGCTGACCACAACATCGATGCCCGTTTCTTTGCAGGCGGCCCTGAACGTGCTGACCATTTCGTTGGTCACCTCCCGGGCGCGCCACTGCTGTGGGCTGGATGTAAACACTTGAACGGCCGTACAGCCGATGGCTTCAGCTTCTCGAATCGTGAATGACAATCCTTTCCCAGTGGGTATATGTGCGCCAATTAGGTGACAAGCCATGGCGGGATTATGTCTTGTGATCGTCTAAACTAGCCTGAGATGGGCCAGTATCTTCCATGCTTCAAGGCGTACGACGTTCGTGGCAAGGTGCCTTCAGAACTCAATCCCGAAATTGCCTACGCGATCGGGCGAGCTTACGCGCACCAAATTCTTCCGAAGAAGGTCTGCATTGGTTATGACATTCGACTAAGCGGCCCTGAGCTTTACAAAGCTTTGGCTTTAGGGTTGACCGAAGCTGGGGTCGACGTGGTCCACTTGGGAATGATCGGCACCGAGATGGTCTACTTCGCAACTGCGGCGTACGGGTTGGACGGCGGCATCATGATCACGGCCAGCCACAACCCGCCGGAATACAACGGGATGAAGATGGTCCGATCGCATAGCCGACCGATTAGCGGAGACTCTGGCCTATTTGAAATTGAAAAGTTGGCCGCCACGTACCTGGAATCCAGGCCCATTCCGACGGGGAACGGGCATGTGGAGAACATTGACGCGTACCCCGATTTCGTCGCGCACCTGCTGAAGATTGTGGATCCAGCGGATGTCAAGCCGCTCAAGGTGCTGGCTGATCCTGGGAATGGCGCGGCCGGGATCGCGCTGAAAGGATTGCTTCCCCACCTGCCTCTGGAAGTCGACCTGCTGCGTGAAGAGCCCGATGGTGAATTCCCCAACGGGGTGCCGAACCCGATCTTGGAAGAATCGAGGGCGATGACCGAGGACAAGATGCGGAGTGGCGAGTACGCCTTCGGCGTGGCTTGGGACGGCGACTACGACCGCTGTTTCTTCTTCGATAGTCAAGGCAACTTCATCGAAGGCTATTACATCGTGGGCCTCCTCACCCAAGCCATCTTGCAGAAGGATCCGAACCACACGATCATTTATGATCCGCGGCTGACCTGGAACACCTTGGATATTGTCGGGCGGCTCGGAGGCCGTGCTGTGGTTTGCAAGAGTGGGCATGCCTTTATCAAAGAAAAGATGCGAGCCGAAGACGCCATTTATGGCGGGGAAATGAGCGCCCACCACTACTTCAAGGATCATTGGTATTGCGACAGCGGCATGATCCCGTTCTTGCTGATCGCTCGGCTCGTGTCTCAAACCGGACGCGATCTCGCCGATCTGGTCGACGAGATGATTTCGAGCTACCCGTGCTCGGGCGAGATTAACTCCACGGTGCCGGACGTGAAGACCGTTTTGGACAAGGTTGAAGGCCTGTATTCGGATGGCAAGATCGATAAGATCGATGGTCTTTCCGTGGAATATCCAGAATGGCGCTTTAACTTGCGTGGGTCCAACACGGAACCAGTAATACGGTTGAACGTAGAAACGCGTGGAGATCGGCCCTTAATGGAAGCAAAGACGGCAGAACTTCTTCAGCACGTCCGAAGCTAGCTCGAAAGCCGAAGACCATCCATTTCCAAGGGGCCCAACAGGCTGCCCTAGCCTCTGCCTCACAAGTAAAATAAAAGATTGCTGCCCGGCACTTGGGCAGATCGGACCCTGAATTGAAGACCCTGACCGCCACTTATTACGACATTTTGGGAGTTGGCCCAAATGCCGAGCAAGATACTTTGCGCAAAGCCTATCGAAGGCTTGCCCAAAAGCATCACCCTGACGTAAGCGAAGATCCTCTCGCGCACGAGAACATGGCGCGAATCAATGAGGCATTCCAGACGTTGATGGACCCTGCGCGGAGGTCGGAGTATGACGCGCTGTTACGTGGTGGCAGCTTGGAACCGGAGGACCGGTCGCACCGAGTTCGCAAGCCCGTCGTCGTCAAACTTCGAACACGGTTGAAGGCGCACATGACGCCTGTTTATGCCGTTACTTTCGCGCCAGACACAGGTCAACTGGTGTCCAGCGCCTTCGATAACGAAGTGATCTGGTGGGGGAACAACGACAAGCCCGCCCGAAAGATGAAACTCGACAACGGCGTGATTTCCGTGTTAAGGGCCTTTCAAGATGAGCGGCTGGTCGCCGCTGGAAGCGCGGAATCCCAGATCAGCTTTTGGCATGTGGATCATGACCGAGTCCAGTCTTGGAAAGCATCCAACGAGGAATGGGTTTCCTGCTTGTCGATCAGCGCAGATGGTAATTCGTTAGCTACCGGCTCTCTGCACCACACCCTCTCAGTCAGCGACACTCACCTTGGGTCAAATCTGTATCGAAAGGTCGATCACAGCGATGCGGTTACTGCAGTCGCCTGGTCGGCAAACGGAAAATTCCTCGCTACTGGATCAGCCGATGCCACCGTTTGCATCTTGAACGGCGCCACGGGTCGGTTGCTCCGCACGATCCGCCAAGTCAGATCTACGGTCACTGCCCTTGCATTCTCTCCGGATGCCCGCTACCTAGCGATTGCGGCGGTTGACCTTTCCATTCGGATTTTCAGATTAAGCGATGGGATTATGGAAAAGATGGTTTACGGCCACACAAAACCAATTGAAGCGCTCGCGTTTCATCCTAACTCCTGGCTGATTGCCAGCGGCTCCCGCGATGGTACGGTCGGCCTGTGGAATGCCGCAAAGGGAATTGGCAATGTCCGCATTGAAGCGAGCAACCGTCCAATCTCCTGCGTGGCGTTCAGCCCCAACGGTGAAAGCCTGGCCGCTGGCGGACAGGACAAGCTGGTCCGGCTGTGGGACGTTATAGCGAAAGATCCCGGTTAGAAAGGGCTGGTAGGTAAATCGCATCCGCACCAAGAACATTTCGGAGAATCTCGGGCGAGCAGCCGTCGATGGCAGTGCGGACAGGTCCGACTGGCCTGCCCCATTCTGCCGTCGACCAATCCGTCCCGTGCATCGACTTCCGTTATCGCAGCAATGAGTTCTTCTTCGGTGTAACCGTGCTTCTGCTGAAGCAGAGTCCAAAGGCCAGCACAGGCGAGTTCAAGCTGATCTAGTCGCGATTCGACAGGCATGACCGCCTTCTCGGCCGCCATTCGCGCACTCGAGATCGAATCGGAAGCAGTTTCTGTTATGCGCCGCGTGTGATAGAAGATAGAGCCGAACATACGACCAGTCTATCTCGGTGCTAAACTTGCCCCATGCTCCTTGAAGGAAAGAAGGGCCTCGTTCTCAACGTCACCAACAAAAACTCCATCGGTTGGGCCATTGCCGAAATGGCCAATAGCCATGGAGCAACCGTGGGGATTGGAGCTCAAAACGAGCGTTTGGCCGATGGTGTCAACAAATTAATCACCGGCCGATCTGGCTTCGAGCCCTTTCTTATCGACTTCTTGAACGAGTCCGAATTTGAGACCCTGCACGATCAAGTCAAAGCGAAGTTTGGCAAGCTGGATTTCCTTGTGCACAGTGTGGGCTATGCCCCTAAAGAGGCCCTGACGGGTCGCTTTATAGATACGCAACTGGCCGACTTTGAAGTCGCAATGAACGCGTCCGCGTTCTCGCTAATCAGGCTTTGCCGGGCGCTGGAGACACTACTCAATGACGATGCCAGCGTGATTACCCTGAGCTACCTGGGCAGCTCACGAATCATGTACAACTACAAGGTCATGGGCGTGGCCAAGGCCGCCTTGGAAGCATCAGTCCGCTATCTCTCGGCGGATTTGGGAGAACGCGGTATCCGTGTGAACACCGTTTCCCCCGGCCCGGTGAACACGATTTCGGCAAGGGGCGTTTCAGGACTTACTGATTTTATAAAGCACGTACAAGAAGTTGCTCCTTTGAAGCGGGAATACGGCCAGCAAGAGTGCGCTAGCGCCGCCATGTACCTTCTCAGTGACCTCAGCAAGGGAGTCACGGGTCAAATTCTCTACGTTGATTCGGGATACAACACCGTAGCCGTGTAAATGCGAATTTTGGCGGTGCCTCGATGGTCATTTGCCCGCGAAGGCAGCTTGCGGCGTAAGTTCCGCCAAGTCCTCGAGCATCCCTTAATCGATTTTCACCAGATGAGTTCGGATGAAGATCTGAACCGAACCATCACCGCCTTTTCTGGAACTCCCGATGTGGTTGCCGACATGGTTTTCCGGCTAGCTCTGAAGGCAATGGATGTCATCGACCTGAACCGGCACAACACCACCGTTAACCGCCTCGGGGCCTTGGATTCTTGTCCGTTTATTCTGTTGGAGCATGTCGAACGGCCAGAGATGCTCGAAGCTCTTGTTCAAGCGGAGAACCTTGCCGGAAGATTGGCCGCCTCGTTTGGCGTTCCTATCTTTCTGTATGAGAAGTCGGACCGTGGTCGCCACGAAGCAGACATTGCTTGGATGCGTAAGGTCGGTTTCGGAGGGATTTCAGACATAAAGCTCAATCCTGATTTTGGTCCTTCAAGGGCTCATCCCAAGCTGGGGGTCACGGTCCTTGGAGTTCGGGAATACATGATCCAGTTGCACATCAAGATTGCCTCGACCGATATTCGGGTGGCGAATGCGCTCAAGCTGGAAATCGGCCACCTTCGCCAAACAGGTGATGAGCGGTTCTTGGGCGTTAGAGCTATGTCGGCGGTGCTACCGAGCCAAGAAGAGACTCTATTAGGGCTTCAACTGACGATGCCGGACGTCACAGAGGTGGATCCGGTCATCTTGTGGGCCGAAAATCGCCTATTGGACTTGGGGCTCAGGCGTCCGAAGGCTTATCTTGTAGGCGGCATTCGGGCGACCGATATGGAGACCGCAACCCGGTTAAGAATGCAGCCCAGACAGGTGATCGAGCCCGATCAGAAAACGGGCGCGTGATCGAACTTCTGCCCAAGAACGACACCGGAATCTCCACCGACCCACTGGTCTAATGTCGCCGCATAGACCGAGCGAAAGTCCGTTTGGAAGTTCAGGTCGCCATTTACGAGATTCTGGAGGTCTGGATTTGATCCGTGCAGCCCGCCCTTAACCTTGTTCCCGATGAGAAGCATGGGTCCCGCAGCTCCATGGTCGGTTCCTTGGCTTCCATTTTCTGCGACTCGGCGACCGAATTCGGAGAACACCAGGACGATAACCTTGTCCGCTTTGCCGCAGGCTTCCATCTCTGCCTGAAAAGCGCTGACTGCCTTGCTAAAGTTGCCGAGGAGTCGGCTGTGGTTTTCGGCTTGTCGAGCGTGCGTATCGAACCCACCCGAACTGAAGTAAACGATCCTTGTCTGGGGCGAAGTCGCCACCAACTGTGCGATCTGCTTGAAGCCGTTGCCAAAAGCGTCCGTGCCGTATGTCTGCTTCGGCGTGTACTTGGTAAGTTGTGCGGCGAGGACGTCCATGGCATCTAGAGCGGTGCGATTCGCCTTCTGCACGACGGATTCGAGGGACCCGGCCTTGGCGTCCATTCCCTGAATTTCCCTTAGCATTCGCTCGGTGTCTGGATCGCCGATCATGTTTTGGATATCGGCAAGGCTGGCGAAGCAAGGCACGCTGGCCGTCTTCCCGGCCAAAGCGAGCGGCTTCTCGGTTGAGAGGCCAAGGGCGTAGACGGGATTGGTGGCGGCTACAGAATCAACATGACGTCCAATCCAGCCGTACCGCATCTTGCCGTCCGGTGAGGCTGACTGCCAAATGTCCATGCTCTTGAAGTGAGAACGGTTAGCTTTTGGATAGCCGACGTTTTGAACAACCGCGACCTTGCCTTTTTTGTAGAGTTCCCCGATCGGAGCCAGGGCGGGATGAAGTCCCATCGAATCGTTAAGCTTTACGACATCGGCCTCAGGAATGCCGAGAGTGGGCCGCATCTGGTAGTAGACCTTATTGGCGTAGGGAATGATCGTATTCAGACCATCGTTGCCGCCGCTTAACTGGCAAACGACAAGCACGGTGTCCTTCGCAATTTTCCCGCCGCGTCCGGTTTTGATCATGTCCGCTTGGGCTACGGTCGAGAGCCATCTGGGCGCCACTAAGCCGACGGCAATCATGCCTCCGCGCTTGATCATGTCTCTCCGGCTAATAAGGTCGCTCATGGTTGCTCAATTTCCTCTCTTCACTATGGTATCGGTTCTTGGCAAAAGAGCCAAATACCAGACTTGATTTTGTGAATTTGCCTGCGTGTTGACGCCAGACTGTGGCACGAGTTCACTTAGGTAAGATCGGCCATGGCCAAACTGGGAATTCCAACCTTGGGATGGCTCACTTCGATCCTGCTGACTTTGGTCACTCTCTTTATCTTCGGAAACCTCCAAAATAACGGGCCTGACTCCGCGCTGAAGCAGTTTCACCTCGCGGCAAGTGAACACAATCGGATCGACGCTTCGGGTTTGGTTACGCCAAATTTTGATTCTGCGCCAACCCAGTAACTTTGGATCTACATTACCGGGTTGATGGCAAATAGGCGGACGGTGTACGAAATCACGCACGTTACGCGGCAGGCGAATGCCGCTGCAATCGTTGTCCGGTACCGCTTGCCCAACGGAGCAAATCGAGCATTGATATGGAAGCTAATTCGGACCGACGGGAATTGGCGGGTGGATACCCGGGAAACGGCATTGGCGGCACGGTATCTGCTTGGAAGACAGATTCCGTGAATGCTAGGCTTGAGGTAAAACGGTTCCGCATGAAACGCACCGGGCGCGCAAGCATCGTCATTGTGGTGGCGGTTGCCTTAGTTGCTGCCGTTCTAGTTTTGTTCCTCCTGGCGGGTGAATCGCCGTCTGGAGTTGCTTCCCGCTTCTTGATCGCCCTGGCGAAGGGCGATACGAAAACTGTTTCCGAGCTTTCCTAAATGGAGGGCCTGTCTCAAGAGCAGATA
>JAFAFM010000325.1 GCA_023423495.1 Armatimonadota bacterium | reverse complement strand
GATATCTTTCGTTGCGTTGTTAGGGATTCCGCATCGAATTGGCGGTCAGCACGGATAAAATCCAGGTTCGAGTAGTTCAAGTTGAAGGATGCCTTCGATCAGTTCATAGATTTGTTTTCCACCGATCCGATCCGGAATTCGGTCGATATTCTGATCGTCACTTACATCCTTTACCGGCTGTTCATGCTTATTCGTGGCTCACGCGCGTGGCGAATTGTGCTCGGCATCGTTGGCTTCGTACTTCTGCTCTTTGTCAGTGGCAAACTTGAGCTTAATGCGCTGAACTGGCTGCTGGACAAGGCAACGATCCTTGGGCCGGTCGCGCTGGTCATTTTATTCCTGCCGGAGTTACGGCAAGCCATTGAAGGATTGGGCAGATTGCAGTTGGGAAAAATCCAACTGGCCCCGCGATTTTCAAACTCTGACTTGAAAACAGAAGCGCGTACCGTCGAGGAACTCGTGGCAGCTGTTTCAGAACTCGCTACGGAAAGCACCGGAGCGCTCATCGTCATCGAACGCGGGGCTCCGCTGGACGAAATCGCGAATAACGGTGTGGTGGTCAATGCCCGAGTCAGTGCGCCTTTGATCGGATCGATCTTTTACGAGGGCAACCCGTTGCACGATGGAGCGCTTGTGGTGCGTGGGGATACGATTGTCGCCGCAGCCTGCCGTCTCCCGCTAAGTGACTCAAACCGGCTGAGCCAGAACGTGCACATGCGGCACCGAGCGGGCTTGGGTGTGACCGAGCAGTTGGACTGTATTGCAATCATCGTAAGTGAGGAGCGCGCCACTATCAGCTACGCTAAAGAAGGTCGGCTCCGAAAGCTTGCAAATGCCCACGAACTTCGCGATTTCCTGAATCGGGAGCTTCGGGGGGAAGATTTGGAGGGAGCGAACGACCGGCACCGGCGTCGATTGCTTCGTCGAGGTGAATCCGCATGATCGAAAACATCAGGCGCGCAAACATCCCGATTCTTCTATTGAGTTTCGTCCTTTCCTCGTTGCTCTGGATGCACGTGAAGTCACTGTCCTTGGCCAATGTCGCCCAGACGGGTAACTCCACATTCACACTCAACTTGGAGCTTCGGAACCAGCCGCCAGGCACTGTCGTGCTGGGCGATGTGCCTCCGACCGTCACATTCACTGCGGCAGGATCTCAAGAAGAGCAAGAAAAGATCAACCCGAGCTATCTCAAGGCGTTCATCGACTTGGCGGAGCGCCCCTCTGACGGCCGCTATCTGGTTCGATTGGAGTCTACGTCCGACTACGAGGTGCAGTGGAGTCCGGCGAACATGCGGATTCCCGTGAAGCTCGACCAACAGGTCACTCAGCGAGTAAAAGTCGAAGTTGAACCGATTGGCAACTTCCGGATGGAAAACTACCGCTACGATGGCGCGACCAGTGATCCGGCTAGCATCACGGTGACAGGGGCCAGCAGCCTTGTGAGCAAGGTTAAGCTTGCTCGCGCATATCTGAACTTGACTAGCTTGGAGGGCGACTACACCCAGCGGGCCAAAGTCGAATTGCTAGACGCAAAAGATTCTCCCATCTCGAACCTGTCGATGAGCACGGAATCGGTCACGGTTCGGGCCTTCATTGCTCCGCGTCCACCGCGACGCTCGCTGCTCATCCAGCCCACATGGAACGGATCACCCGAGTTTGGCGCCACGGTATCCGATTACGCCTTCACTCCCGCCCAGGTGAGTGTTGAGGGACCGGCAGATGTGCTTGCCAATCTATCGGTGATAAACACGAAGCCGATCAACATTGCCGGGCTCCGGGAGACGACGACGCTGGAAGCAGAATTGGATCTTCCGGAGGGTATTCGACTGACTAGGCCCGAAAAGGTCAGCGTGAAAGTGTTCATCAAAAGCGCAGCTCCAACGCCGCCTCCCGACAATCCATGATCGAGGTCCGCCCAATTCGGGAGTCAGAAGCCAACGAGTTTCTGGCGTTGCTTTGCGATGTTTTCGAGTTGGACATCGACCGGGCGCGCGGAGTTTTCTTCAACGAGCCTCTCTTTGACCTCCGCCGAAAGTGGGCGCTATTCGAGCGCGGAAAGATGGTATCGATCCTGACTACGGTTCCCTTGAATTTCGGTTGGGGAAAGGCGGTCGGCATTGCGGGAGTGGCTACGGCGCTGTCACGCCAAGGAGAGGGCTTTGCCGGCCATTTGTTGGCAAGAGTGATCCAACACTCTGAGGCGAATGACGAAGGAACTCTCTTGCTCTTTGCGAAGAACATGACCATCTACGAGCGGTGTGGGTTTCGCATTTTGGATGACGTTGTGCGGGGACCGATCCAGTGTCGCGCGGAGCAAAGCCCATCTCCGGTCTTGAACCTTGCTGAAATACAAGACTTCTACTCGGGCTGGGCAGAGCGCGACCCTTCGCGGCTTCGGCGCGACACGGCGCGATGGAACTTCTGGAAATGGAATCTGAGAGTTTGCACGGCCTATGAATCCGGCTATGTCTGCCATGAAGGACAGCAGATGCGGGAGTGTGTCGTAGATCAGCCACCTCATGAGTGGAAACTGCCAATCGGCACCGAATGGTTTGGCTTGAGGAGCATGGCGGACCGCTTGCAACTGCCCCTCGGAGGGACTTCTTTTGAACTCTGGCTGATGGGGCGCAACGTCCCAGCAACTCCCCAGATGTTCATGACCGACCAATTTTAATCAGAAAGTGGGCGAAACCGGTCAGATATGCAATCGTAAAAGAATCATGAGACTTATGCGCTGGTCGGTGCTTCCGACCCTCATTGCGGCAATCGTAGGTTGCGGCGGCGGTACAGGCGTGGGCGGTGGCCCTCGCAATGCCGAAGTTGCCGGGATTGTCACCGACTTCAATGGCGACGTCGTCCGCGGAGCTCGAGTTTGGATAGATCAGTTCGGAGAAACTGACTCAAACTCTTCCGGCGCCTACGTCCTTTCCGATATTTCTGAAGGCGACTACAAGGTCCGCGCCGAGATCACCAAAGATGGCGTTCGTTACCGCGGCGAGAATGTTGCCCGAGTGTTTGATGGCGAGCGCTCCAAGAGCGTGAATATCACGCTTATTCGCGAGAGCCAGTTGGCTCGCGTTCACGGACGCGTCATCGACAACCAAGGCTTCACTGTCGAAGGGGCCCGGGTTTTTGCCATTGCCCCGAACGACGGTGGAGTATTCAGCAGCACTTTCGAAATTACTGACTCCGATGGCAATTTTGATCTGGACAGCCTAATGGGTGGCGTCGATTACAAGATTTCGGCAAGCGCGATCGGGTTCAACTCAGACGTCGACATCGTGAATGTTTCGGCCGGAAATGATCAAGAAGTTATTCTCACGCTAAAGAACCCCACCGATCCGCTGCTGCCCGCTCCGACAGGACTCGACGCGGTCGCTTGGACTTCGCCAAGCGAGGCCACAAGGTCTCCGAGAGGAATGGAGGCGGCCCGCAATATCAAGCGGCTCTTCGACCCTCGAACTCCTACGAAGTCGATCACTCGGGAAACGGTGAACGGTAACTGGGTAGAAGCAGATCTGTTTTGGGATCCATATCCCGACAATCCGGCGCACGTTGGCTTTGGCATCTATCGGCGCTTCGGCACGAGTGGTCAATACACGGCCACCGACTTTCTGCGGGACCCCGACGCCGAGACGTACATCGACTCCGACTCCCAGCTTCAGGAGTTCGAAACTTGGAGTTACTTCATCACCGCGGTGAACACTAACTATCCGGACACTTTCAATAGCGAGAGCGACGAGTCCAATGAAGTGTCAGTCGAAACCCTCGGCGACCTGTTTGCCAATTCCGTGCTGCAGGGTCCGCTGCGCTTCCGATGGGATGCAGGTTCTGGCGCCGAGGAGTTCATCGTGTATCTGTTCGATGAATATCCGGGCATAGGGGTTGATCCGATTTGGGACAACTCGGCAAGCCCGGTGGGTGGTACTCAGCTCACTTACAC
>JAFAFM010000250.1 GCA_023423495.1 Armatimonadota bacterium | reverse complement strand
GTCCGTGCCGGAGAATTCGGACTGAGTGCGATTATGCTCCAGGGCCCAAGTAATTCCCTTTTCCGAGGGTGTAAAGTTCACAAACGCTCGCTGGTTTGAAAACTGCGAAGTTCGAATTTGGGCTGTGCCGTCTTGGCGGATCTGCCGGTAGGCAATATTGCTATTGGTGGCATTGGCTCCCCAGGCCCACTCCCTCTTCCGATATTCCAAGCCGACATCGATTGCTTTTTCGTTTCGGTTGAAGCCTCTGGTCTCTACCGTTACGAAGTTTGCGGGAACGTCCTTGAGGGAAGCATGGGCACGCAAATCTCCGAAGTTGTATTCCGCCTTGAGTCCCCGCGCCGTCCCACTCAGCGGATTGATATCGTTATCCAAATTTCCGGTCGCTTGGCTGTAGTGGATGAACCCGCGCTTGCCTCCTAGAGGAAGCTTGTAGTCAAAGCCAAACACGCGCCGATCGCCGTCGATGGTTTGAAGCGGCTTCGGAGTGTAAGTCACTGTGACTTCGTTGATGGAAGGAATCGGACGAAGGAAAAAGATGATCGAATAGACCGGATTGTTGCCGCTATCTTTCCCAAATACGTAATCGACATTCTGAATCTGCAGGATGCCGTTGACCTTGATAATTATCGGTCGGGTCGTGAGCGGTTCAAAGTCAAGAAGATAGGGCGAGGCGGGTGATTCGTATCCCTGGAACTTGTCCGTGCGAGAGTTCAGGCCAGTACCACCGCCCGAACGCTGCTCCACTGCGGTAAGACCGATCCGGCCGTACTTGCCCATGTCATAGGCCACGCCCGCACCCTGCACAACGCCTGAAGTCGAATTGAAGCCGAGCGTCTCGTAACTGACGACGACCGTGCTGGTCGGCGGCACAACCCGATTCACAAAAGTAATCGAACCAACTTGGTAGTTGATCGTGTAATCCAAGCCCTGCCGCTGGGACACACCGTCGACCTTAACTTCTTCCGAATCGTTGACGATCTGGGAGTCGCCGATGAAATAGGGTCCGGGAGAGTTGGCCCCCTGAAGACTTCTTGTGCGTGCAGAGCTCTTTGTTTCCGTTCGAAGGGCTTTAAAGGCGAATCGCCCCTTCTGGTATCCAAGGGTCGCGCCGCTCAGCGTTTTCGTGTACCGCGCAAATTCATTGGTGTTCAACAGCGAAGCGCTCGTGAGGTCGCCGTATCCCAACTGAAATCCATCCCGCTTGTAGTCCAGCCAAATCCTTTTGCTTTGTGGATCTGTGAACTCGTCGTCAGTCAGGGTCATGTTGAAGTTAAAGAACCCCAGCACTTGGTTTCCGATGAGCGTGATCTGGCCGGTGTCCGTAAATCGGCGCGAGCCTTGGCCGAAGTAATTAAGCGTATCGAAAGCTTCGCGGTCGCCCGAGACGGAATGGGAGTGGAACCCGACCGTTCTGCGGCCCGTGATAGAAATTCGCTTCAGGATGGACTTATCGAGCCAGTCGAAAAACGGCACGTGGGCGTGTGCGGCACCTGCACCGGCAACAAATCCCACAACCATCAAGCCTCGACAACGCATCCTCTTATCCCAACGACGTACACACGTCCACGCGCGTTCACTTTTGCGCGGATTTACATTGTATCTGGATTGGGCAACGCTTCGGTTAAGATGTCCAAGTTGAGCTGAGCCAACTTGACCAATTCCTCTCGCCGGCGCTCTAAAACCTTTTCGTTGCGCTCGCGATCCTTGAGGAACGGCATGAACGAATCAAACAGGCGTTGGGGGGTCAACCCCTCGACATTGGGAGCGCTTTGAAGGTCGAGCAGTTTTGCAAAAGCTGAGACCTTGGGGTCATAACTCACCATGAAAGGGGGGATTCCGACGGTCGCCGCCAGGATCCCGGCGTGGAGTCTCATCGCAATCACCGCCTCAAGGCGCGACATCCGTTGCTGAACTTGCATAGGGGTGGAGACTCCCCGGAGATCGGGAATCCGCCCGCCCTGAGCTTTGCTGATTTCAAGAATCAGTGGACCGTCATGCTTCTTGTCCATCTCGATAAAGACCGGCATGACTTGGGCATTGAAGAGCATCCGGGCCAATTCACCGAACAGCTTCTGAACGTCATCTTTCTTTCCGTGAGGCCGAACCGAGATGCCTACCGCTTTCATCCCGCCGACGTTGAAACCACCGGTGTCGGACTCTTTAGGCTTTGGAAGAAGAAAAGCCGGGTCAGCTGTCACCATGATTGGACGCTTCACTCCCAAATCCTTAAGGGTTGCCATCGATCCAGGATCGCGAACGGCGATCACTTCGGCGGCATTAAATGCCGCCCCCGCAGCCCGCTTGCCAAGGAAGGAAGTGAGCGGTCCGACTCCCTGGCCAAGGAAGATGACGCGTTTCCCCTTTGACTTAGCGACCTTGACCAAGTTGCTGTAGAAGAGTGCGCTCTTAACGCTGCTGGAGTCTTGGAAAATACTTCCCCCGGGGAAGACCAGAGCGTCACATTGCTCCATCGCCTGCTTGAACGCTGCCATGTCCTTCCGGTCGATCGAAGTAAAGCCGTACAGCCTGTGCGTCTCCTCCGGATTGCCGCTCATGACGGTGACTTGGTGACTGGTATTGCCC
>JAFAFM010000126.1 GCA_023423495.1 Armatimonadota bacterium | reverse complement strand
ACATTGATGCCGGGATGCGCCTTCAAAGCCTCTAGGAATCCACTATTGCGATCCTTGGTAGGTGTTGCCTGGGCAATGCCCTGAATCATCAACACGGTCCCCTTACCATTCAATCGTTCGGCCACATATTCACCGGCTTGCTTGCCAATCTCGACGTTGTCGCCGCCAATCAAGGCTGTGTACTTATCACTCTCGATTGCCCGGTCCAGAAGGATGACGTGAACTCCGGCATCGTACGCCTTCTCCACTGAAGCTTCAACCGATGTTTCTGTCGGGGAGATCAGCAGAACCTTGGGGTTACGTACCAAGAATGTCTCGACGATGTCATTTTGCCGAGCCGCGTCTCCGCCCGCATCCTGCATGTCGAACTCCATCTCGCCGGCGTATTTTTCGGCTGCGGCTTTCGTCTCGGCATCAAACACTTTTCGCCAAGGGTCTTGCGAGTTGGCTTGCGAGAAGACAACAAGCGGTTTTGATCCAGACGTAGCGGTTCCTCCCGCACTGCCGCCTTCCGATGTGGAGTTTGAGCACCCAATAACGAGAGAGGCCGCGATGAGCCCGAGAGCAAACTTCATGATTCAGATCTCCTGCCGATGTTTTGTAAGTAAACAGCAATTAGTATGATGAGTCCTTTCCAACCCATGCCAACGTAGGTGTTCACACCCTTCAAAATAATTAGGACGTTCAGGCAGACGATGAACAGCGCGCCGAGAAACGTTCCAAGAGTGCCACCTGTGCCTCCAATCAGAGACGTGCCACCGACTACGACTGCAGTAATCGCGTCCAGTTCATAGCCCACCCCCGCAGAGGGATCGCCATTTCGGTTCCTGGCCGTCAAGATCAGTGCGGCCAGCGCGACACAAAATCCATTTGCCGCATAGGCTCCAATCCGGATCCAAGTTAACCGAAGTCCGGCATAGCGGGCGGCTTGTTCATTCCCACCAACCGCGTAAACATTGCGACCAAAGACGGTGCCCCATAAAACAACCGTAGCGACTGCTGTGATTCCGAGCATTAACCAAGCGCTCAAGGGGACGCCAAGCTTGGTGTCGACCAGAAATTGAAGCGATTTGCCGAGGCCGCTCACCGTGCCGTTATTGGTGTACACATAGGCAAGGCCCCTTAGGCTTACCATCGCTGCCAAGGTGACAATAAAGGGCTGCAGTCGGGTACCGCTGACGAGGTATCCCAATCCACCCCCGACCGCTGTCCCAATGAAGAGGCAGTACAAGATCGTAAGCGGAACGCTCGTGCCCGCGACGATCCAAGTTGCAGCGATGCAATTGACAAGCCCAAGCAAGGAGCCCGCGCTCAGGTCGATGCCGCCCGTGAGGATCACAAACGTCATTCCGACGGCCAGGATGCCCGGTACGGCCAACTGGTTCAGTACGTTGGCAATGTTGTTAGACGAGTAAAAATGCTCGCGATCCAGGAAAAACGCCACGATCAGCAGCAATACCAAGCCGATGATGCCTTGGTAACGCTGAATGTTTTGTAGTAGATTTGATCGAAGGTTTTTTTGAGTCAACGAGGCCAACATCTGGTATCTGTAAGGTTCGTCAGGTTAGGGGTTCTTTCCTGCATCGGAGGATGGATTTGAAACGAAGCTGTTTGATCTTGTTTGGAATTTTGGCCGCAGTTGCGCCGGCTCAAAAAGTTACAGTAAGTAATCTATTAGACCAGATGGCGAATTTAGATTGGCTGACGGCAAGGCCAGCGCCATTCTTTCGCGCCGCACAAGCGAGCAGCTACGACCGAGCCTCCAAAGATCCCAAGGACGAGAAGACGTGGTTTGCCAACGGAGACTCAGGCAAGTTCGAGCGGGTAGAGGAAGTTTCCGGCCGGAAGGAATACGTGATGGCAGACCTGACGGGTCCGGGCGCAATGGTCCGAATCTGGTCGGCCAACCCGATGGGCACCATTCGGATGTATTTCGACGGTGAATCCAAGCCGAGGCTGGAAGCGAAAATGGCGGACCTGTTGTTAGGGAACGTGGAACCCTATCGCGATCCGATCGCCTACGGTTGTGCTCAAGGAGCAAACATTTACTTTCCTTTCCCCTATGCAAAGTCATTAAAGGTGACGGTGGAAAATGACAAACCTGAGCATCCTCCGCTTTACTATCACGTGGGTTATCGAACCTATGATCGAGGCACAGCGGTGGAAACCTTTGATCCCGCCAAGCTTCCGACTGCGAAGATCTCTTCGACCGGTAAAGCTCTCTTCGGCCCACCCAAATACGAAGCGAAGCAGAAGGCATCCGATAAAGCACTGTTGACGCCGAATGGTCGCGGGTACGCCAAGACCCTGACCTCACGGAGCGGCGGCGTCCTTCAGAAACTGCAGGTCAAGATTCCATTTCCATTGGTTCAGAACATCCGGGCGATGGATTGGGATGATCCGTTCCAACCCCACAATGTGCTGCGAAACTCGACGATTCGGATTTCCTGCGACGGCGAGCGGACCGTCGAAGCGCCGCTTGGAGACTTTTTCGCCTCTGCCCCAGGTCCGAATGCGGCGAATAGCTTCCCGATAACCGTGACCCCCGATGGCACCATGACCTGCTATTGGCCCATGCCCTTCTTGCGTCGAATGGATATATCCATCATCGGTCCAGGCAAGGTCGAAGTGCCACTCACCGTGAACCTTGAATGGAGCGATCGCCGCTTCACTCCTGAAACTTACTACTTCCGTGCAATCTACAACAGCGACGCCGGAAATACTCGCCCGATGCGCGACATGGAATTTCTCTCCGCGCAAGGAGAAGGAATGTTTGTCGGGACGCATTTGCACGTGACCAACCCGACTCCCGCTTGGTGGGGAGAGGGCGACGAGAAGATCTATGTCGACGGAGAAACCTTCCCATCTACTTTTGGAACGGGCACCGAAGACTACTTCGGCTATGCATGGTGTTCGCCGATGCTCTTCACGAAGCCATATCATGGCCAGTCTCGATGCGACGGTCCTGGCAACTTTGGCCAGACGAGCGTGCGAAGATTCCAAACCTTTGATCCAATCCCGTTCACGGATTCGCTTCGCTTTGACATCGAAATGTGGCATTGGGCCGAAGTCCAAGCCCGGTTCTCCCGAGTGAGCTATTGGTATTCACGCCCCGGCTCGAAATCCAACATGAAGCCAATCACCGGGGCAGATCGCTTGCTGGTGGAAACAACACCGCCTGCCCCAGTCAAGGGGGCAATCGAAGGTGAAAAGCTTACGGCACGCTTTTCTGGAGGCAAAACTGAACTGCAAGGTGGCTTTTGGGAGCTGTCGGGCGGGCAACAGCTATGGTGGATGGATGCAAAGGAGGGTGACAAACTCACCCTAGAAATCCCAATTGCCCAAGCTGGCAACTTCGAACTCATCGGCAACTTCTGCCACGCTCGCGACTACGGAATCCACTCCATCCGAGTCTTGGATTCCACCGGAAGAGAGCTGCTGCCGGCAAAGAGGCTCGACTTCTTCGGAGATGGAGTCAAGTGGAACAAGATCTCGCTAGGCACGGCCCAATTCCCCAGTGGCATTGTAAACGTCGAGGTAATAAGCAATGGTCACCGAGCGGGCGCCGTGCCTCGGAACATGTTTGGTTTGGACTACCTTCTGCTCCAGCCCAAGTAAACTTTCTCTGTGGATGTGCTCTGGAAATGGGATCAAGCGATTTTCAGAGCCATCCACGTCGATCTCCACCGCGACTGGCTTGACCCCCTGTTTTGGCTCATCACTACCACCGGCTTGGGGTGGGTGCAGGCCATTCTCGTTCTAATCGTTCCGCTTGCGATCGACCTGCGGCATGAACTCCGACGCATGCCCTTCTTGCAAGCCGTACGTTCAGTTTGGAGAAATCCGATCTACTCGGTTTGGCCCTTGCTGTTAACAACCGCAGTCTCGGGTCTATTCTTTGCCCAGGGGGTGAAGCGCTTTATTGCGGAACGAGACCGTCCCAGCTTGCTAAACTACGCCAATCCCCAGGAGAGCTTCCAGTACAACAGCTTTCCTAGCGGGCATACCACGACATCCTTCGCGTTGGCGTTTATGCTGCTCTTCCTCACTTATCGCACCGACCGGGCTTGGGTGGGCCGATACGCTTTGATATGGGCCACCCTCGTCGGCGTCAGCCGGATCTATCGTGGCGTGCACTGGCCAACCGATGTCTTGGGCGGGATCTTTGCCGGGTTGTTGAGTAGTGCAATCGTCTATGCAATCACCTCGATCACGAAGGACGCAGAGTCGGGCCGGTATCCTGCAAACGATGCCAGCTAAACCCGTTTCTGCCTCTCGCGTTGAAATTGCCCAGATCATGCAGCCGAATGACGCGAACTTCTTAGGCAAGGTTTTCGGAGGGCGGATACTGGAGATGATCGACTTGTGCGCCTACGCGGCAAGCTCCAAGCACGCCGGCCGAGTCTGCGTCACGGCTAGTTTCGACCGAGTCGATTTCCATGAACCCATCAACGTCGGCGAGCATGTTTCGATGATTGGTCAAGTAAGCTTTGTAGGTCGGACGAGTATGGAAGTCACGATCGAAATCTATGCCCAAAACCTCCAAACAAGCGACAAGCGGCATACCAATACGGCGCGCGTAACCATGGTCGCCATAGACGCTAACGGCAAGGCTGTTCCGGTTCCCAGCCTTCAGCCGGAAAGCAGAGAAGAAAAGCTCCGATTCCTTCAGGGAAAACTTCGGCGCGAACTCCGTTCCGAACAAAAGAACGAGCTGGAATCTCGGGCGGCCGAATTCGAGAAAGCGTCCGATGCTGAACTTGAGAGCATGGTTGCCGCCGACAGAATCATTCGGCGCTAATTTGCCTTATAGTAATACATGGCAACTCGTTATGCCAGGCTCGGCCTAGTTGGACTGCTCCTTTGTGGGATAGGCGTTGCTTATCGGCTAGCCACCGCGAAGCCCAACGAAGATCACCGAAACTACGAGGTCCTGTTTACCAAGCCGGCTGGATGGAAGCTGCTCCCTAAAAAGCCAAACACCCTTCTTCTCGCCCAGCAGCCACAGACGAAGACCCTGCTTCGGTGCTCAGCAACCCAAGTGGTATCTGACGTTAATCCAGAACCAGACATGGATACGACCTTCCTTACTGAGCGATTTATCCGAAGCGCTCAAGCCAACCAGCCCGAATTCAAGACCAAGCGACTACCCTCGCTGGACAATGGCAAAGTCAAGTTCGAAATCTTTCGTAAGTCCAACGCGCAGAAGACAATTCAAATTGCTATCGCGGTGCGCGGGAACACCACACTAATCATAAGCGCTTCTAATGCGGGCAGCCTGGCGAACTCGATGCAAGAGTCGGTGTCGAAGGAACTGGCAGATTTTCTCCTGACTATCGAGTTGGAAGCGACGGATAAGTGGAAAACGCTGCACAACGAGTTGGATAAGCCTTTCCAGTAACTCAGATCAGATCCTTGACCATCACCCAACTCTTGTAATTCACATCTGGACGCCAATCTGCTTCCGCTCGAATCGCGTAGCCCTGTCGCTCGTAGTAGGAAACAAGGTGCTTCGCGCCCTGAGCTGTATCCAGGCATATTTCTTCGGCTCCCAAGCGAGCAGCCTCTTCCTCGGCAATTTGCAGCAGTTGTCTCCCTATTCCGGTACCCTTACACTCCGGGTCGACGGCAAACTGGCCAAAGAGCGCGAGGGGTCGATTGGTCACATATTCGCCATGAGGAATGTCGACCGGGAATTCAAGCGTGATCGTACCAACAATTCGGCCATTTAATTCCGCAACAAAAGGGATCCCGCCGTCTAGTCGCTCGCGGGTCACATCCGGGCTTTGATGGGTCGCTACAAAGTGAAAGCCCATTTCGGCGTTGGCTCGATAAGCGCGGTGAATCAGGTCGGTGAGTTCGACCACGCAATCGATATCGCGCAGCCTGCGAATAACAAGCCCTTCGCTCACCGGAAGACCTTAGCCCTTGAGGGCTTCGGCGCCGCCGACAACTTCCAAGATCTCCTTGGTGATGCCAGCCTGCCGTTCGCGGTTCGCCTTGAGCGTGAGCGAGTGAATCATCTTTCCGGCATTGTCGGTTGCCGATGTCATGGCGGTCATTCGGGCGCCGAATTCAGAAGCCGTTCCTTCCAAGAGTGACTGCCAAACAAGCGTTTGGAAGTATCGCGGCAGGAGTGCGTTGAGAACTGCCTCGGCATTGGGCTCGAAGTCCACTTCCGATTCGTAGTGGTGGTCTAGATTTTCTTCGGTAGCAGGAGCCTCGATCGGCAACAGTTGAACCAACTGAGGAACTTGCCGAATGGCCGAGAAGAACTTGCTGTAGCAGACGAAGATCGCATCGACCTCTCCATTCTCGAATGCGGCTTGCGTGATCTTCGTGACTTCGATGGCGTTTTCTAAGGTTGCGCCTGCCGAAGGCTTGGTGACCGTTGGCCGGATTGTGTATCCACGCTTGCAGAAGAACTGAAATCCTTTCTTGCCGACGGTAACGATGTCGACATCGAAGTCCGCAGCTTTGATGAAGTCGGCTGCTTTTCGAATGAGCGACGTATTATAACCGCCCGCCAACCCTCGCTCAGAGGTTACGAGGATCAAGATGGCCTTCTTGATTTCCCGCTTCTGCATCAATGGATGCGGAGGCAACTCACCCGCTTTGGAGAGCGAGGCCATAAACTCTTTTAGCTTGTCGGCATAGGGCCTGGCTTCAAGCACGCGGTCGGTCGCCTTCTTGAGGCGCGCGGCCGCCACCAGCTTCATCGCCTTGGTGATCTGCTGAATGTTCTTTGCGGTTTTGATCCGCTGTCGAATCTGCTTAAGAGTTGCCATCGGTGAGGATTAGATTTGCTTGGGCTCCGATTATCAGAGCCCAAGCTTAATGAACTTAGCTGTTGAAGGTCCCGGCGAATTCGTTAACTGCCTTCGCCAAGGTTTCCTCGTTCTCCTTCGAGATCGCCTTGCTTTGAGCGATTCCCTCGACCACGTCCGGATACTTCTCATGAACGAACTTCAGGAGGCCAGCTTCAAACGCCTTGACCTGATCGTTGCGCAGACCGTCGAGAACGCCTTGGCTACCCGCGAAGATAGAAATGATCTGGTCTTCGACTGAATATGGCGTCGTCAAGTCCTGCTTAAGAAGCTCGGTGAGTCGCTGGCCGCGGGTGAGCTGCATCTGGGTGGCCTTGTCGAGGTCGGAAGCGAACTGGCTGAATGCAGCCACATCTCGGTAGTTGGCCATTTCCAGCTTCAACTTACCAGCGACTTGCTTCATAGCCTTGATTTGGGCGTTGCCGCCTACGCGGCTAACGGAGATACCGACGTTGATTGCGGGTCGAACGCCAGCGAAGAACAGGTCTGGCTCAAGGTAGATCTGTCCATCCGTGATGGAGATAACGTTGGTCGGAATATAGGCCGAAACGTCTCCCGATTGGGTCTCGATGATCGGCAGCGCCGTCAACGAACCGCCTCCTCGTGCGTCGGAAAGCTTAGCGGATCGCTCCAGCAAGCGCGAGTGCAGATAAAAAACGTCTCCGGGATAGGCTTCTCGTCCGGGCGGCCGTCGCAGAAGGAGCGAAAGTGCACGGTATGCCTGAGCGTGCTTGGAGAGGTCATCGTAGATAACCAAGGCATGCTTCCCGTTGTCGCGGAAATACTCTCCAATCGTCGCACCGGCAAAGGGTGCGAGGTACTGCAACGCGTTGGAGTCCGCGGCAGATGCAACAACGATGGTCGTGTACTCGAGAGCTCCATTGGCTCGGAGGGTTTCCACAACGCGGGCGACGTTGGCCATCTTTTGGCCGCACGCTACATAAATGCAGTAGACGGGATCTCCGCCGGGCTCGTGGGTTGACTTCTGGTTGATGATCGTATCGACGCAGATCGCAGTCTTACCCGTCTGGCGGTCGCCAATGACGAGTTCTCGCTGACCACGTCCAATCGGGATCATGGCGTCAATCGCTTTGATTCCAGTCTGTAGGGGTTCGGTAACGGGCTGTCGGTCCACAACGCCCGGAGCGTTGACTTCAAGTCGCCGGAACTCAGTGCCTGTAGGTGCCGGAAGTCCGTCGATCGTCTGGCCGAGGGCGTTTACAACTCTGCCGAGAAGCGCATCGCCAACCGGGATTTCGATAATGCGGCCGGTTTCTCGGACTTGGTCGCCTTCCTTGATGAGGGTGTCGTCACCCATCAAAACGGCGCCGATCGAGTCTTCCTCAAGGTTCAGAGCGAGGCCGGTCACACCGTTCGGGAACTCGAGCAGTTCACCCATTTGACAGTCGGGCAAGCCATAGACTCGAGCGATGCTGTCACCAACTTGAATGACAGTCCCAACGTGCTCGACTTCGACCGAACGCTCAAAGCGCTGCAGTTCTTGTTCGAGGATAGAGGTGATTTCTTCAGGACGAATGCTTGACATGGATTTCTCGGATTGCGGGTTCGATAAATTTAATTCTGCTTAAGGACGTCGCGTCGCAGCCTCTCATCGAGCCTGCGAAGCGAACCACGGACTGTGCCATCTAAAACGTAATCGCCAAGTTGGACTTTGACTCCGCCAATTAGGCGAGGATCGATTCGAAAGTCCGCCTCTACGGTTTTGCCGGTCTGCTGAGCAAGCTTTGCAACCAGGGCGTCTTTTTGATCCGGCTCTAGCGCCTCCGCGGACGTGATGACGACGTAGGAAACGCTGCCATGCTCCCGGCGAAGGGCGACAAACTCGTTGCGGATATTGGGTATTTCATACTCGCGTCGCTTGATCAGCATGAGCCGCAGAGCCTGCATCGTGAGCGCGGTAACGCGATCAGAAAACAGCTTCTCAGCGATCTTGATCTTCTCGTCGCGACCCACTTGGGGGCTTAGGATGAAGTCCTTAAACTTGGGATCGTTCTCCAAAAGCTTGGAGATGGCGGTCAGATCGTCTTCCACACTCTTGACCACGTCGTTCTTTTGTGCCGTGGTGAAAAGTGCGCTGGCATACCGACGAGCGACCTTGGTGTCCGCCATTTTAGTGAGACACCTCGACCTTGTCGATGAATTCGGCAACGAGCTTGCGGTTCTTTTCGCTGTCCATGTTCTCGCCAAGGATTCGCTCGGTGGCCGATAGGGTCAGATGGACAACTTCGGACCGAAGTTGACCCAATACTTTCTGCTTCTCCGCTTCAATCTCTTGCTGAGCCCTGCGAACAAGCTCATCCGCCTTAGCGCTAGCTTCGCTCATGAGGCTCTGGCGCAGCTCTTGCGCCTCTTTGATCTGAGCCTGGATTTGCGATCGAGCTTCGGCTTCCGTTGCGACCAGACGCTGTTCATAGTCACTCTTCATCTTCGTCATTTCGGATCGAAGGCTTTCAGCCTCACCGAAAGTCGATTCAAGCGCATGGGTTCGCTCGTTGATCGCGTCTGCCAGAGGCTTGAAGTAGAAGCTCTGAAGAACCGGAAAAAGGATGATAAAGACGCCGATGACGGCAACCGTGATACCCAGGTCGAGCGGAATACCTTTTTCGGTCAACGAGTGGCGAAGATCTACCGTGTTTAGCGAGATCCAGTATCCACCCATCATCAGCGCTATGCCGATGATCAGCGTGACGATGTAGGGAAGACCAGTCTTCTTAGGTTGGTTGCTCATTCTTTGGAAAGATAGTTTAGTCGTTTAATGGGCCGGAATCTACCGGCCCATTAAATTCGAATTTACTTGGGGGCGATAGCGGCCAGCTGAGGCGCGCCGATGAAGACCGTCAGAAGGAAGACGAGCTCGACGAACGCGAATGCGATCAGCATCGCGACTTGCAGCTTACCAATGGCCTCAGGCTGTCGGGACATGCCCTGCAGACCGGCCCAGCCGATGAGTCCGAGGCCGAGAGCTACGCCGAAAGCGGTGAGTCCAAGTCCAATAACGTTCATGTGTTTTTGTTTCTCCTAGAGGGTTAAGTTTCTTGTTTGATGTTTCAGTTGGAAAATTGTTCAGGCATGAGCGGGAGTAGGGTGACTATGGTCCCCTTCCGCGTGGTCATGACCCTCGTCGTGGTGGCCGGTGACGAGAGACAGATAGACGCAGGTGAGGAGGCAGAAAATCATCGCCTGCACCACGACCGTCAAGAGCTTGATCGGGAGTAGGAACTCGCCTGCCGGAACCAATACGCCTTCACCCAATTTGTTCATCGCGTGAACCGCTTCGCCGCCCCCGAAGATGTTGCCGTAAAGTCGAAGACTGAGCGACGCATTCTTCATGAGCTCGGAGACAATCTCAATCACGAAAATGAGAATGTTGATCCCAATCATCGCGAGGCCCATCTTGGGACCGGCGAAGTGCGAAAGGTGGCCCAGCAAGCCATTCGCCTTGATCCCCTCGTTCTGGACGTAAGCGATGCTCACAATTGCCATGCCAAGGTTGAAGCCGAGGCTCGCCGTCGGGGAAAAGCCGAAGAACAGAGCAACCAAGTTGCCGATGAAGATGACCAGCCAGATCGTCCCAATGAACGGCACATATTTCCGTCCGTGTGGGCCGATGATTCCGACGCACATATTCTCGATAAAGAGGTAAAGCTGCTCGGTCATCTGGGTTAAAGGATTCTTGAAGACCCGGCCGTTAATGCC
>JAFAFM010000008.1 GCA_023423495.1 Armatimonadota bacterium | reverse complement strand
TTGGTAGCGTGGGTTCCGTCGGCGCGGCACATAGCCCGCGCCGCGGATCAACCGTTCAAACTCCTCCGCCGACAAGATGAATTTATTCCCGGCCGCAGAAACCACGTTTTCCTCGATCATCACGGATCCAAAGTCGTTTGCTCCGTAAGAAAGCGCAGCTTGGGCGATCTTTGGCCCCTGGGTGAGAATCGAGACCTGGAAGTTGTCAAAGTTGTCCAGGAAGATTCTGGAGATGGCGACAGTCCGTAAGTAGTCCGCTCCGGATGCTTTCACGGGAATCGGAAGGTTGGTCTCTTCAGGTTGGAAGTTCCAGGAGATAAATGCCCGGAATGGCTGACATTCATCCTGCAAATCCCGGATTCGCCCCAGGTGCTCGATTCTGTCTGCCAATGTTTCCACGTGGCCAAACATCATCGACGCCGTACTTCGAATGCCCAGCGCCGATGCCGTCCTCATGCACTCCAGCCACTCATCCGTTGTGTCCTTGTAGGGAGCGATGATGGCCCTCACCCGGTCGACAAGGATCTCCCCACCTGCTCCGGGAATCGAATGCAGTCCGGCCGCCTTCAAGCGCTCCAGGCACTCCCGAAGCGTTAGCTTTGAAATGTGGGCAATGTAAATAATCTCTGCGGGTGAAAGCGCGTGCAAGATGACCTGCGGAAATTGGGCCTTGATCTTTGAAAAAATGCCCTCGTAATAGTCAATCTTGAGTTTTGGATTTAGGCCACCCTGGAAGAGGATCTCCACGCCGCCCTTATCGACTGTGTCCTGGACCTTTGCCAAAATCTCTTCGTCACTGTGGAGATAGCCTTCCGAATGATTGGGCACCCGATAAAACGCACAGAACTTGCAGCGCACCCAGCAGACGTTCGTGTAGTTCAAAATCCGACCGATGATGTACGTCACGATCTTCGGATCAGCCTTCTGCTTCCGACGATAATCCGCGAGCGTCGCCAAGTCCAATAAGTTCGGATGTCGGTAAAGGAAGAGTGCTTCCTCGGCCGTGATGCGACCACCTGCATAAATCTTGTCGGCAATGGTGTCGATGGAAATGCGCTCGGGCGCTAGGGTCGCCATGCTAATTCCTAGTTTACCAGGCAAGTTTCAGTTTTCTTTGAAACTTCAAGGAAGGGTGGGCGGGTAGACCCGCCCCTTATCCTTACCGCCGAACTCGAGCCGCTTTCGCCAGCCGGTCCAAAGCAACGCCAAAGGATTTCCACGACCGATCCAGCTCATCGAAACTCATGGCGAGCATCTGCGAAGCCTCATCGGTCCTGCCATTCATGTACTCCATGAACGTCGTGCGGAAGCCGTCCAAGTTGCCGGCGACCTTGTGACTCGCCAGATAAGCCGCTGATGCGGCTCCAACCAGACCACCTGTCAAAGCCGATAGCGCCAACGCAACCGTATCCAACACGCTCATTAAAGGATCCCTCCATAGACGGTTTGCCAAAGGCCAAATCCGACGTTGTATCGGCCGCGAACTCCATAGAAGAATCGATCACGCATCCAAGCCGATTCCGAGGAATTCGGATCTTCCATGGACGTGAATTCCACGGGAACGTCCGCCCGCTGCTGCAAGATGATGCTGCGAATCGGTCGCTTGGTATCCAAAAGAAACCAATAGTCGTCCGACGCATCCCGGAGGTACGGACTCACAACCACGTTCACCCGCCCATGGAATGCGTTTAGGTAAGGCGTAGACGAGCTGCTGTCCACCCCATTGGCTTTGTAAACCACGACTGGACTCTCCACGAGTTCCATTGCGGTCCACTGCAGCTTCGGGCCCACCACCAGAGTGTCCGGCACGATGCCCACCGGAGTGCCCTGGTCATCCGGCACTAGCATCATCGAGTTGATCGCATCGGCGAGCGTCGAGTCACTCAGGGCGCTCGTGGTCTTGTTCGAATAGGTCGAGCCTCCGTAGATCGGATGGCTCGTCGAAATCAGCGGCTGGCCGTTGTATCCAACGCCGCTCGTTCCTCCGGCCAAGGCTTCGACAACGATTTGCTGTCGGTGGGCCGCCACTCGAAATGCAAGGTCGCGAACCCTCATACGAATCATGTCGAGTTGATCATCCTCAACCGCTCGGCGGTCTACCGAGAGACTCGCCTCAAACACCTTATCCTCGATGGTCACCGAGTAGGCGGCCATACCGGTCGGGCGGCGTTCGTCGATAAACTCTCGCATCGGAGGGACGCTGCCAAGCCACGCATACTTTTGGCTTGGCTGGGTTGTGCTAATGACCGTCGCGATGCGATCAGCAATGGAATGATCGAGTTCACTTTGATATGCCTGATTGAACTCGGCCTTAAGTCCAGGCACAAGAAGATCGGGAATGTCGCTCTTGGTAAGAGCCATAAAAACCTCCTGAAGGTTAGTGAAGCGTCCTCAGACGCTGTAGTTATCGATGCGGACACGGACGCCATCGGCGCCCGTCGAAGTGGTCTCGATCGCCGTGATTGTGCCGACTTTGTACTGGTTCGTCAGCCCGGAAGTGGAAATCTGCACCTCCCAGTCGCTGTTCGCGTAGACCTCTTTGCCAAGGTCGGCAATCGTCGGCGTAAAGCCGGCCGCCTTGAACACAAAAGACCCCGACTTTATGATGTTGAGCGACTTATCGCCCGCCGAACCGTCGGAGTTGTCGACAGACTCGTGCGCGACTCCGGCAAACTTCAGGTTTGCCGTGCCGTGCGCAATTTGAATGACGTAACCCGAAGAGTTGATTCCCATCAGTCCGCCTTTGTACAAAACCGTATTGGATGCTGCGTAATTAACGACGAGGCCCGGCTTTTCAAACGCCTCGAATGCAGAACTTAATGCTGCCATGATCCCTCCTTGGGAAAGTTGAATGAGTTCAGGCGCGACCCGACTTCTTCTGTGCGATCGATTCCAAACTCACATCTGGAAAGTGCTTGCGGTAAAACGCCGCTTCCTCCGGAAGAAGCAAAACCGCCGATGTATCTTCGACGGGCTCTGGCGCCAACTCTCCAAACATGCTGTGTCTAGGCTGTAGTGCAATCAGCTTGGCAACCAAATCCCGAATTGGAATGGTGTCGCCATTGAATTGGATTCCGGTCGGATTGCTGAGCAGAACCCGCGCATACTTCGCTTGGCTCGGAGCAAGCTGCCCCTTCGTGACCCAGCTCTGGATCATTACCTCAGCCTCTTGCTCATTCCGGCTCGTGACCAACTCCTCATATCGAGCCCGCCAATCTACTTCCAAGCCGAAGCTGGAATCAAACCTCACGGACTCGCTGAACAGTTGTGCCGACGGCACCCGTGGATACCGAACAAGGCTAACCTCGCGGATGTGCTGGAGATCCGGACTTAGGCCGATCGACAAGGAATGAGCGTCCGACTGCTCGATGAGCGCATTTGCCTCTTCCGTCAACGAAATCACGCCGTATAGCTCGCCGTCTTCCGCGGAAACATCCGTCAAATATCCCAATTCCAAGGGCGATTCTGAGTGCTCGATCCAAATCGGAACCGGCAGCTCGAAGTTTGCGACCAGCCGCTCCAAATCGCGGACCGTAATCGTTACGCCCTTGTCCGGGTAGTCGCCCACTTCAAAGAGCTTCGCCCGACGCTCGATCCAGCTTGGTTCGAAATCCAAGTATGGAGGCGGCTGTTCGCCATGTCGACGAAACTCCGTCGCCAGTGCCTGTCTTTCGGTCGGGCTGGCGGTGCGTTTTCGTCCGTGATATCCAGGTCCAAGTTCGGCGGCGATCCGCAGCAAACCGTGAACCTCGTCTGTTGAATGGGTTGATGAAATAACTATCACCTCTCTTGAGATGTACTCATCAATATAGTAGACACACGTCTACTTTGTCAACCATCAAAAATGGAAATCCGCTGAATTTTGGAGGCTGATTTACCTAGAACGCTGCGATGCTCGCCTGCTGGGCAACCTTGCCCGCAATCGCTTTAAACGCTTCTGTCTGAGGTCGATGCGGCGCCGAGATTATCGCCGGCACACCTTTATCGCCGGCATCGCTGACACTTGGATCAAGCGGCACGGAACCCAAGTAAGGAACGCCGATTTGGGCCGCCAGCTCCTCACCCGTCATCCCTGAGAAGATCTTTGAAACTTCCCCACAGTTCGGGCAAACAAACCCGGCCATGTTTTCAACAACCCCTAAAATCGGCGCGTTGAGGCGGCGGAACAAATGCACGCTCTTACCAGCAATATTCGCCGCGACATGGTGCGGGGTCGTAACGATCACCACTCCCGTGAGCGGTGCAAGCTGAGCCAAGCTCATTGGTGCGTCGCCCGTGCCCGGAGGAAGGTCCACCAACAGATAGTCTAGTTCTCCCCAATCGACGTCTTCCAGAAGTTGCTTGACCGTCCCCGCTACCATCGGTCCCCGCCAAAGCACGGCTTGGCCCTCTTCCAACAACAGTCCCAGGGACATCATCCGCACCCCGTACCGCTCGATGGGCAAGATCTTGTTGCCTTGGGTAAATGGCCGCTCGTGCTGGGCGCCCAACATCAGCGGAATGGAGGGTCCGTAGACGTCCGCATCCATCAACCCCACCCGAGCTCCTGATTGCGCAAGAGCAACCGCCAAATTGACGGTAACCGTGCTCTTGCCCACGCCGCCCTTTCCACTCGCGATCGCGATGGCATGCTTGACGCCCGGAATTAAGTCTTGGGGTTCGGTTTCTCGAGTTCGGACTCGGGCCGTCATTTCCACGTCCACGCTGGTTACCCCTTCCAAGGCACTCACGAC
>JAFAFM010000321.1 GCA_023423495.1 Armatimonadota bacterium | reverse complement strand
AGTACGTCGTACCCGTGAACCGGGAGGGATCAAGTTGTCGATCGGGTTTCGGTCAGCAACCAACTGAATTGGAAGAATCTCTGGATCCGCCCCAACCTTATCCAGCCAGGCATTCACGTTGTATGCGCCCATCGTTCCTCGGAAAAGGCCTTTGTTGCAGAGCAAGGTCAGCTTCTTGGCGGACCACACCCACTGGGCTCCCGGTTGGTGGCCATACACTTTGCCGCCAGAAAAGGCATAAGTCTTTTTCGCCGTGCCGTTGGTAATCGTAAACTTGGCGGACTTCAACTTGTTGTATGCAGTCCGGCTAAAGTTGATGACGCGTCGAGTGCTTGCATCAGCGAAGACAGCGGGCGCCAATTTGGGTGGTTTGCCTTGGGCCAAGGCGACGTAGAGGATGCTTGACAGCATGTGTGTCAAGGTACCCGGCACTATGCCAAAATGAGCCTTCATGGCTAAAGACTTGGGCATCACATCCCGTGGCGAGAACTACGCCGACTGGTACAACGAACTGGTCGTAAAAGCGGACCTGGCCGATTACTCGGCCGTTCGCGGATGCATGGTGATCAAGCCGCACGGATATCGGGTTTGGGAGCTCATGCAGCAGGCGCTCGACGGGCTATTCAAGGCGACCGGTCATGTCAATGCGTACTTTCCGCTCTTCATTCCGAAGAGCTTCTTTGAGCGAGAGGCCGAACATGTCGAGGGCTTTGCAAAAGAATGTGCAGTGGTGACGCATCACCGGCTTAAGGCCAATCCCGATGGCAAGGGTCTGATCCCTGATCCAGATGCAGTGCTAGAAGAGCCTTTGATTGTGCGTCCGACAAGCGAAACGATCATTTGGAACGCGTACAAGAAGTGGATTCAAAGTTATCGTGACCTCCCGTTGCTGATCAACCAGTGGGCAAACGTGGTCCGCTGGGAAATGCGGACAAGGCTCTTTCTCCGAACGTCCGAATTCCTTTGGCAAGAAGGACACACCGCCCACGCAACATACGAGGAAGCGGAGCAGGAAGCCCTGACGATTCTGCATCAATGCTATGCCAGATTTGCGGAAGAGTGGATGGCCGTCCCGGTATTGAGGGGCCTCAAGAGCGAAGGCGAAAAATTTGCCGGCGCTGATCACACCTATTGCATCGAAGCATTAACGCAAGACCTCCGATGTATTCAGGCGGGAACGTCGCATCACCTCGGACAAAACTTCGCCAAGGCCTTCGACGTCACGTTCCAGTCTGCGGAAGGAAAGCTGGAGCATGTATGGGCGACGAGTTGGGGGGTTTCCACACGGCTGATCGGAACGTTGATCATGACTCACTCGGACGACAAGGGATTCGTTCCCCCGCCGAGGCTCGCTCCGATCCAAATCGTTATCATTCCGATGGGCCGGGACGAGGAAACCCGTTCCAAGACGATCGCGGCCGCTCGGATGCTTGTGGATGGGTTACGCGCGCTCAGTTATGGTGGTCAGGAGATTCGGGGCCACGTGGATGACCGCGAAAAAGAATCCCCCGGATTCAAATTCAACCATTGGGAAATGCGGGGCGTTTGCGTTCGAGTGGAGATTGGGCCGCGGGACTTGGAGGCCGGCATGGTTCCGGTTTCCCGACGCGACAACGGCGAGAAGCAGAGCTTGACGTTGGGTCCGGATACGGCATCTACTTTGGTGGACCTTTTGGAGACCATCCAGAAGGACATGTACACCAATGCGCTTGCCTTTCGGGAGGCAAATACCCATCGCGTGGACACCTGGGAAGAGTTTCAGAAGGCCTTCGCAGGCGAAGGTGGTGGAGGCTTTGTGGTTGCGCATTGGGATGGCACCACGGAGACGGAAGAAGCGATCGCGGACAAGACCAAGGCCACCATCCGCTGCATCCCGCTTGAGCCGTTGTCTCCGGATGACGATCGGCCAGGGACATGCGTGTACAGCGGAAAGTCCAGTGCGAAGCGAGTAGTGTTTGCAAAGGCTTACTGATGTAAGATCTGGATCGTGGCAGCAGATCCAACCGTCATTGCGGCTCTCGAAGCGGCAATATCCAGTGACCCCACCAACGTGGCCCTTCGGGTTCACGTTGCCAAACTGCTCCTCGAAGCCAACGACGGTGCGGCCGCCCTTGCCCATATTTCGCACGTTTTAGCATCGCAGCCAGACCACCGGGACGCCATTTTGCTTGGCGCCGAAGCGGCGGACCTGGTGGGCGACAAGATAAAAGCCCACGGCTACCGAAAGTTGGCGGAAGCGATGGGCTGGCAAGCCGCGATGAATCTTATCGGCAACGAAGAACCACCGGAGTTTTCCAGGCCACCACGCCAAGCGGCAGATGGCCTTGAGGAAGAGGTTGAGGCCGAAATTTTCGAAGCAAGTCTGGATGAATCGCCGGACATGCGGTTTGAAATGGACCGGCCGACCATCGACCTAAAGGCGGTCGCAGGCATGGCGGACGTCAAGAAGCGGTTGGAGCTTGCGTTTTTGGGTCCAATGCGCAACCCGGACCTCCGAAAGCTTTACGGCAAGTCGCTAAGAGGTGGGCTGCTCCTTTACGGACCGCCGGGATGCGGCAAAACATACGTGGCCCGAGCAGTGGCCGGGGAATTGGGAGCTAAGTTCCTGCCGGTCGGTCTCACGGATGTGGTGGACATGTGGATCGGGCAGAGTGAGAAGAACCTTCACGAGCTTTTTGGCTATGCCCGCCGAAACACGCCTTGCGTGGTCTTCTTCGATGAAATCGATGCTCTTGGCCACAAACGGAGCCTCATGAGGGGGCACGCGGGTCGAACCCTCATCAACCAACTGCTTTCCGAAATGGACGGCGTCCAAAACGACAACGAGGGGCTGTTCGTGCTTGCGGCAACCAACCATCCCTGGGATGTGGATTCAGCGCTGCGGAGGCCGGGCAGGTTGGATCGCACCTTGTTAGTGCTTCCGCCTGACAGCGAAGCTAGAGCCGCGATCTTCCGAATGAACTTGGAAGCCCGTCCCACTGAAGGTATCGATTACGCTTTACTCGCGAACAAGACGGAGAACTATTCCGGCGCGGATATCGCTCATGTCTGTGAGTCGGCCGCCGAATTGGCTCTCGCCCGGTCGCTGGATACCGGGACGGTTTCACCCATCGGGATGAGAGAACTCACTTCCGCGCTGAAGGAAACCCGGGCTTCGACGGGCGCTTGGTTTGACACGGCAAAAAACCATGCGGTTTTCGCAAACGAGGGCGGTATTTATG
>JAFAFM010000201.1 GCA_023423495.1 Armatimonadota bacterium | reverse complement strand
CTCACGTTCGTTTGTGCAACAGTCAGCAGGTACGCCGCGGCAAGGGATCCTACAATCATGCAATCAACGGTACTCTATGTCCCTCTTCGTTCGTATAGAGGTTCATGGCCATGCGCGCACTTACAGTCTCCCTTCTCACCCTTGTTTCCACTGTTTCCTTTGCAGCCGATAAAGATGTCGAAGCAATCCTAAGAACGCTGCGAGAGAACTACAGTAAGGCTAAAAGCGTGCGCATGGAAGTGGTGAGCTACATATCTCAAGTTGGGGATGACAACCTGTTGACCTCTCAGGTGTCATATCTGGCTCCCGGGTCTTTCCGGATTCAGATGAAAGGAAACTCGATGGGCGCAGGAAACTCACTGCTCATGGTGAGTGATGGCAAGCAGAGCTACACCAAAATGCCGGACGGCAAGATCACCAAGGAAAAATTTGATCCAGATGAAATCGCGCCGCCAGTGAACCTGGAAGTGCTTTGCTTCTGGGATTGGAAGCGCCAGCTCTCCACGACCAAGGGTGCGAATATGCACGAGAGTGAGCTCCGCCTGCTTCAGAAGGAGACTTGGAAGGATAAGGACTACATGGTCCTTGAAGAGAAGGCTCCGAAGAGCAACGTGTTTGTGCGTTACTATATTGATCCCAAAACCAAGTTCATCGTGCGAACCGCGGTTTATAACCTGGAAAACCAAGCTTTGCTACTGCAAGACCACAAGGTAACCAAGTTTGAGCTGAACGCCAAAGTCGATCCAAGCACGGTCAAGCTGCCAGCCAAATAGGACCATTTCAGAAGTGGTTTGGGCACCTGGCCCAAACTTAAAGGGTGTCGGATCGTTTTGATGCCAATTAGAGTCTAGAAATATTTAGGGAGCTCCCTTGAGCCCCAGGGGCGCACCCCTAAATGTGACACCATTTTGGAAGAGTGCATTCAGTAAGGAAAGCCGTGGCAGATCAAGCAACATCACATCGTCGTTTCGAGCAGTTTCTCGTCCTTATCTTCTTGGCCTTTCCCCCCATCGGTGGCTTAATCGTATTAGCTTATGCACTGCAAGATCAGCCGACGTTCTGGATGACCGTTGGGGCGATCGCTTACCTCGCATTGCTTGTCGGGGTTCACATCAAGTGGATTCGTCCGTACCTTCGACGCTTTCCCTGGGTGTCCTCCTATCCTGACCTTATCGAGGCATCGAAGCAGTTGAACTGGCGACATCCCAAGCTCGTTCGTCGAGCCTGGCGAAACAGAATTCTAAGGTCGCTTTATCGGATCGGCTTCGCAGCCCTCCTCTTCCCTGCTTTCTATGCCTTGTATTTGCTGCACGGACACCACTTCCTGTGGTTCCTCGGAGCGTATGCAGTTGCGGGGCTCGGGGTCACCGTGGGGTACCACCGAATCGGCACCCACCCAAGCTTCAAGGCGCATCCAATCGTTAAGGGTCTCCTACTTTCGATGGGCAGTATGGCTGTGCAGGGACCCGCGGGCGAATGGATGAAGAAGCACAGTAAGCATCACGCTTTCGGCGAGACCAGTGCGGATGTCCATTCACCCTACGTATTCGATGAAACTAAGCGAGGCATTTTTAAAGAGCAGGTATATGCCTTTCTCCACAGCTTCATGATGTGGGCCTTCCGCGAACCCAGCCTGGTTCGGCCGCGTGGCATGTCGATCGAGCAATGGCGCGAGCATTTGCTGGCCAATGCCCCCGACCCCAAGACTTTCCGCTATCGCGAAGAGGACGAGAATTACTGGATTGCCCGCGATAAGAACGGCAACGTGGTCTTGACCACCGAGCAACTCATTAAAAAACGCTGGGCGAAACTCGTTGAAACCATCATCGGCATCGAAAAGGATCCGGTTGTTAGATTCGTGAGCCACCCTGCGTGGTACATCCTGATGCTGGCCTTGAATTTTGCCATCCCCTACTACCTGGGTGGCATCGGGATTTGGGAGTCGCTCGCAAGAATCTGCTTCCTGAACTGGGTCACGTTCTGTGTCAATTCGGTCTGCCACCTGTGGGGCGAGCAACCGTTTGTCACTCCCGACAACTCGCGAAACAATGCCGTGATTGAGATATTGGGTTTGGGTGAGGGTGGTCACAACACCCACCACAAGTCAGAGCTTTGGGCTCAGCATGGTGTGTTTGCCTGGCAGTTCGACTTGAGCGCGCACTTCATCAAAGGATTGCGGCTCATCGGGATTGCTAAGGGTCTGAACCTGCCCACCCGTCAGGAAATTGTCCGCTCTTGGCGACAATGGCGCCAGCGCGAACCGTGGATGCAGGGATATCCCATGCGAAGCTACGTGGAAGGGGCTCCAAAGCGGGCTCTGCGCAAGTTAAAAGCCAAACACGCGACGTCTTAGCGCCTACGCTGTTCCAGACTCAAAAGGTATCCTGAAGCTTCTCTTATGAAGCTTCACGAATACCAGTCTAAAGAGCTCCTTTCCAAATACGGCGTACCGGTTCCTGCCGGCGATGTCACCAGCGATCCCGCAGAGGCCCGCAGCATCGCCGAACGCCTCGGGGGCAAAGTCGTCGTTAAAGCCCAAGTGCTGATGGGTGGCCGAGGCAAGGCTGGAGGCGTTAAGCTTTTCGAAAATGCAGCGGACGCTGCAAACTTCACTAAAGACCTCATCGGCAAGAAGCTGGTAAGCATTCAGAATCCGGCGGGCATGATCGTCGACAAGGTCCTCGTCGCTCAGACCGTCGATATCGCCAAAGAATTTTACGTTGCCGTCCTCCTGGACCGCGCAGAGCAAAAGCTGTTGGTCATGCTCAGCGCCGAGGGTGGCATGGAGATCGAAGAAGTTGCAGAGAAAAATCCTGAGGCAATTGTCCGACTCCATGTAGACCCCGCTTGGGGACTCGCGGATTTCGAACTTCGAAAGGCCATCAAGGACGCCAATATCCCGAAAGAAGCTCAGGGACAGATGGTGTCGATGATCAAGCAGTTGGTGAAAGCTTACGTGGAGTCCGACGCGGAGATGATCGAGATCAACCCATGTGCACTCACTCCCGACGGCAAGCTGATCGCCGCCGACGCCAAGGTTTCTATCGACGACAACTCGCTCTTCCGGCATAAAGAATATGCCGGGACGACGAGTGACTCCGCTGAGCACCCCATCGAGGCCGAAGCGCTCAAACGAGGCATCGCCTATGTAAACCTCGGCGGGACGATAGGCATCATGGGCAACGGCGCCGGACTCGTTATGCAGTCGCTGGACGAGGTAAATGCGGCTGGAGGCAAGCCGGCCAACTTTTTGGACGTGGGAGGCGGAGCCCAAGCCGAGCGCGTGAAGTCATGCGTGGAACTCGTCATGATGGACCCGCACGTCAAGGGTCTGTTTATCAATATCTTCGGTGGGATCACTCGCTGTGACGAAGTTGCTAAAGGAGTCCTCCAGGCTTTTGATGAACTCGATGTGAAGATTCCGGTGGTTGCTAGAATCGAGGGAACTGCCGCCGAAGAGGGTCGGAAACTGCTCGAAGGCTCGCGCATCGTTCCTGCTGCCACAGTTCAAGAAGCGGCGTCCAAGATCGTCGAATTGGCTGGCGCTTAACAATGGGATTTCTTCAGCGAACGCACGTTTGCGGGGCACTTCGTGCTGAGCACGCGGGCCAACAAGTCGCTTTGAACGGCTGGGCGCACAAGGTAAGAGACCTCGGTGGCCTTTTCTTCATCGACATGCGGGACCGATCAGGAATTGTGCAAGTCCTTCTTGATCCGAGCACATTCCCCAACCTCAGCGAGATTAGAAACGAAACCTGCCTGAGCCTCACCGGTGAAGTCCGCGTTCGAGCCGAAGGAACAAAGAACCCAAAGATGCCAACCGGCGACATCGAGGTCCTGGTTTCCGGTTACACAATACTGGGCTCCTCCAAGCCAGTTCCGTTTCCGATTTCGGACGAAGAGCAGATGCAGTCGGTGAACGAAGAGTTAAGGGTTAAGCACCGATACCTGGACTTAAGACGGCCAAGCATGTTCCGAAAGATGGCCGTTCGCGCGGCGGTTATCCGTAGGATGCGAGCGTATTTGGATAACCGGGAATTCATAGAAACAGAAACGCCGATTTTCACTCGCTCCACCCCCGAGGGCGCGCGGGATTACCTCGTTCCGTATAGGTTTGAACCAGGAAAGTTTTACGCATTACCACAAAGCCCGCAACAGTACAAGCAGTTGCTGATGGTTGCCGGAATGGAGCGGTACTACCAAATTGCCAAGTGTTTTCGTGACGAATCGCAGCGAGCAGACCGTCAGCCCGAGTTCACCCAGTTGGACCTTGAGATGTCGTTCGTGACTCAGGAGGACATTCTGGAACTCGCGGAGGGCCTGCTGCGAGAGGTAATCAACGGAACCATTGATGAGTTTGATCTCGACAAGGCGCACATTGAACCGTTTGAGCGTCTAACTTTCGACGAGTCGATGCTTCTTTATGGTTGTGACAAACCCGACCTGCGGTTCGGTCTCAAGCTGTTCGACATCACTCCTGCAGTTGCCAATTCCGGATTTGGAGTGTTTAAATCTGCGGCTGAAGCTGGGTCGTTAATTCGCGGAGTACGGTATCCGGGGGGAGCCAAGCTCTCGCGAAAGGAAGTCAGCCAACTTGAAGACTTCTGCAAAGACTTTGGTGCCAAGGGCATGGCCAGTGTGGCAGTGCTGGCCGAACCTGATCCCGATGCTCGCCAAGTGGGCAAGCTCGCGGTCAAATCGTCGTTTGCCAAGTTCCTAAGCGACGAAGAAATCGCTCAAATTCTGAGCATCAGCAACGCCGAGCCTGGAGACCTGCTCTGTTTCATCGCTGACGACTACCTTCCCGGAAACAACGTGCTCTATCGACTCCGAAATGAGATCGGGGATCGTTGTGGGCTACGCGACCCGCGAGTCCTGAAGTTTTGCTGGATTGTGGACTTTCCGCTGGTGGAGTGGAATGCGGAGGACCAACGGTGGGATGCCGTCCATCACCCCTTCACCGGGCCAAAGGAAGAGGATCTCATCTACATCGACTCCGATCCGGCAAAGATTCGTGCGGATTGCTACGACGTCGTCTGCAACGGACTTGAGATGGCATCCGGTTCCATCCGAATCCATCGCTCTGATATCCAATCGAAGGTGTTCCAGCTTTTGGGTATCGATGAGGCGACGCAGCAGGAACGGTTCGGCCATATCCTGGAGGCGTTCTCCTTCGGCGCCCCACCCCACGGTGGTATCGCTCCGGGAATCGATCGATTGGTTATGACTCTCACCGATACGGACAACATCCGCGAGGTAATTGCTTTTCCAAAGATGGGTGGCGGCTACGATCCGATGATGGATGCTCCATCGACTATCGACCCGCAACAGTGGGCAGAACTCGGGCTTCGGCTCAGTTAGGCTTCATCGGGATAGGCGATTGGGCCGTAAATATTCAATGCCTTAAAGGGTTCCTCGGCGTCTCCGATCAGTTGGTGCTTCTCGCCCGCCTGAATTACGACCAAGTCGCCGGGTTCTAGTGCAAGGGTTCGCTCGCCGATGAGAGCTTTGCCCCTGCCGGACAGGACATAGACCGCTTGGTCGGAGTCTGGATGATCGGTGCCAAATTCTCCGCTGGCCTGTTCCAATTCTAAGCTCATGAGCGCGATTTGCAGGTGCGCGGAGCTGCCCAGCATTTTGAAGAATTCGGCGTTGCCCTACAGGTCGGCCTTTGTCCAATGAAGCATATCTACCGGACGACACTTGTCGCGCGCACCGATTGAGGTGGGTAACGTAGGGACATGTTGCCGATCATCGCCATGACCGTCCTTTCTCAGGGTGTGACACTTCCGGAAGACCTCGCGAAACAGGTCGATCAGAAGCGCTTGCGGGAAACCGTGGAGAAGCTGGCGAGTTGGAATGACCGCAATACAAACAATCCAACGGTGACGGAAGCCGCTAACTGGATCGCCGACCAGTATAGGGCCATTCCTGGCTTGGAAGTCGAGCTAATGACTTACAAGCTTCCCAAGATGGCGCGCGTGCCGGTCGAGAAAGAGGTGGTTCAGGTTGTCGCGACTTTGAAGGGTGAAACTGACCGTAGAATCCTCATCGGCGGGCATATGGACACCATCAACATGGTCGACCGCGACAGTGGCCTTAACGCCCATGCACCAGGAGCGAACGACGACGCCAGCGGAACGGCAACCGCCCTCGAAGTCGCCCGCGTTTTAAGCCAAAAGAAGTGGAAGAACACCCTTGTCTTCGTCGCTTTCACCGGCGAGGAGCAGGGCCTCTATGGTTCCAAGGCGCTTGCGGAAAGAGCTGTCGCGGAGAATTGGAAATTAGAGGCCGTCCTCAGCAACGACATGGTCGGAAACGTTCGCAGTGGCAACGGGCAGCGAAACGACAAGCAGGTCCGCATGTTTAGCGCCGAGTTCGTGAACACCGGTGCAGATGCAAAACGGCATGAGTCTCGAGAGCTAGCCAGGGTGATCGAGTATTTGACCCGGGAATCAATCGACAACTTTGGAGTCAAGCTGGTCTTCCGAAATGACCGCTTCGGCCGAGGCGGAGATCACACCCCCTTTATGCAAGCCGGGTTTAGCGCCGTTCGGGTAACTGAGGCACAGGAGGATTACAGCCATCAGCACACCAAGGATGATCTTCCGCAGCATATGGACTGGAAGTACCTTTCAAACTCGGCCAAGATCAACCTGATTGCCATGGCTCACTTGGCAAATGCGGATGAGCCCCCTCAAAACGTTAGAATCGATCGCACCCAGGGCTACGACACCACGATCAACTGGAAGGGGACACCTGGCGCTCGGTACACCGTGTACTGGCGGGAAACCACGTCTCCGGTTTGGCAAGGCTCGGTCCGGCTGGGGGCGGTGGAAACCTATACTGCGAAGAAACTCAGCAAAGATGACTACATCTTTGCGGTTGGCGCCGTGGGTGGAATTCCGGTGGAAGCCCGATAACCGTTACAAGATATAGCGGCTGAGATCGACGTCCTTGGCAAGGTCGGAAAGGCGGGACTTCACTTCGGCCCGGTCCATCACGATTACCCTGCTATCGATTTCGGGGGCGTCGAAGAGGATCTCTTCCAGCAGCTTCTCCATCACGGTGTGCAGGCGCCGGGCCCCGATATTCTCGGTCCGGGCATTTACATCTGATGCGATGGATGCAATCTCGTCCAGAGCGTCTGGAGTGAAGCTCAGTTCCACACCTTCCGTCTTCAGAAGTATCTCGTATTGCTTGGTGAGCGCGTTCTTTGGTTCTAATAGAATACGTCTGAAGTCTTCTGAGCTCAGATTCTCCAACTCGACCCGGATGGGCAAGCGCCCCTGAAGTTCCGGAATCAAGTCGCTCGGGCGTGCCATGTGAAAGGCTCCGGCGGCGATAAACAAGATGTGATCCGTCTTGACCGATCCGAACTTCGTGGCCACCGTGGACCCTTCGATGATCGGAAGCAAATCCCGCTGCACACCCTCCCGAGAGACATCCGGCCCGCTTCCTTTGCTGGATTTGCCCGCAACCTTGTCTAGCTCATCCAGGAAGATAATGCCCGTCTGCTCGGCCCGAATAATCGCATCTCGCCGGACGGAAGATTGGTCGACCACCTTCCGCGCCTCTTCTTGGATCAGCAGTTCAAGAGCTTCTCCAACCGTGGTTTTACGGGTCGACCGCTTGGATCCAAAGGGGCTTCCCACCTGATTGGTGTCGAGGCCCATCTCCTCCATCCCTTGAGGGGTGAAAACCTGGACAAACGGGTTAGAAGCTTCCTCAGTTTCGATCTCTACCGTCCGATCGCGAAGCTTCCCTGACTCTAGGTCTTTCCTGAGTCGATTTCGACGGGTGCGGCGACGTTTGGGATCCTCTTCGTCATCAAAGAACTCGTCTGGATATTCGTCCTCAAGCTTGGTGCCGAAAATCTCGAAAGCTTGTCGGACTACCGGATTGTCGAGCGCCTTGGCTTTGACCTTCCGCTTTCGCCTCACTGGTCGATCATCGTCCAGCAGGTCGATGAGTCGCTCGATCGCGCGGCGCTCGGCCTCAGGACGGACGGCATCTAGCCGCTCCTTCTCGACCA
>JAFAFM010000190.1 GCA_023423495.1 Armatimonadota bacterium | reverse complement strand
CCCCCCGGAGATCCGGCCCACCGGTACGTCTTGCCATCGATTCTCACCAAACCGCACAAACCCTGCACCGCACCCGTCCAATGGCGGGACCAGCCGTCCGTTAGCCTGTCGTTGAAGCTCCACACACTGAAAAATGGATCGTGGACGATGAGCGGGATGGCGGGCGGCCGGAATGAAGTCTGACTCATGGCGATACAAGCCCCCAAGATCGTGAGCATGGAATCAGAATCCACCTACGAGCCCAGCGAAATCAACATGTATTTTTTCTTACTGTTTTTGGTAGTCTGCGCAGCCCTGAATCTTCGTCGCTCCTGGCACGCCCTTCGTTGAGATATGTAGGCGGGAGGGCACGTCACGCGTTCCCGGATAGAAACCAGAGGAGAAAAGATGACACTAAACGAAGTATTCGAAGAGAATATCAAGGACATTTACCACGCCGAAAAACAGCTGACCAAGGCCCTGCCAAAGATGATCAAGAAGGCGACCAATCCGGAGTTGAAGCAAGCTCTCGAACTGCATCTTGGAGAAACCGAAGAGCAGCTGCGCCGGCTCGAGCAGTGCGCGGAAATTATGGGCATCAAGCCAACCGGCAAGGTCTGCCACGGCATGATGGGCCTGGTTGATGAAGCCAACGAGCACATCGGCGAACTTAAGCCTGGAGCCGTGATGGATGCGGTCATTATCGTTTGCGCCCAGAAGGCCGAGCACTATGAAATCGCCTCGTACGGGACGATTTGCGAGTGGGGCAAGATCATGGGCATGGATGAAGTTGTAAAGCTTCTTAAAATGAACATGGCCGAAGAAGAGAATGCCGACATGAAGCTCACCCAAATCGCCGAGAAGGCCGTCAATGGCAAGGCGATGATGGAAGAAATGGGAAGCAAGGGCAAAACTTCCTCCCAGTCTTCCAATGGAGTGAAGAAAACGACAAGCAAAGAGAAGACCGGCAGCCGAAGCTAACAACTCGAAGCCCGTTTAGATATAGAATCCGGTCCAGATGGACCGGATTCCTTTGTTTTACACGTTTGGCAACCATATGCATTGGGTGGACATGCAATGGTTGTGGGGCTACTACGTTCTGCCGGATTCGATCCGGGACATGCTTCACTTCTGTCGAGAAACCGGTGCCAAGGGGAACGTCAATTTTGAGGGGATCGGTTATGAGAAGCTGGCGGCGGAAAGCCCCGAAGCGCTTCTAGAACTCCGTCAAGCGATCGAGCAAGGACAAATCGAACCCGTCGGCTGTTCCTACGGGCAGCCTTACGGACTTTTCCACGGGGGCGAATCCAATGTCCGACAGAGAGTCTATGGAGTGCGCACGGTTCGTCGGCTATTGGGTGTTTGGCCAAAGACCTTTTGGGAAGAGGAATTTGATTTCTTCCCCCAACTTCCCCAGATGCTGCGAGGCTGCGGTTTTGAATACGCGTCGCTGTTCTTTCAGTGGACTTGGCACACGCCAGAAATTCCAAAAGAAGATTCCCCTGTCATTTGGTGGCAGGGGCAGGATGGATCCCGCCTTCTCTGTGCGTCGCGAAACAAGTTGAACCTGCACCAATGGCCAGAGGACATGGATGCGACATTCGCCGAACTCGCGTCCTCTCCTCCGGTTGCGGGTGAAGGGCCAACTCCCTTGATCTTGCAGTGGTTGGAACTGATGCCCTCCCCTGACTGGATGTGCCGAAGCGAGGTCTTGCTGCCGAAGATGAAGGAATTGCTGGCGGATGAAAGGTTCGAGATTCGGATGGCAACTTTGGGCGAGTACCTGAGTAAGGCCACCAATGCGCCTGTCCGCCAGTACACGATGGATCAGGTCTGGCACGGGATGTCGCTGGGGAAGAATGGAGATCGAATCGTCCGTAAGTCTCATGCCGTCGAACGGACATTGCTTGACGCCGAAGCTCTAGCCTCAACGCTCGGGCTGTTTGGCCGGCCATACGCACAGTGGGACGTGTTTCCGACTTGGGAGTTGGAGGAAGCTTGGCGTGAAGCTCTTGCCGCCCAGCATCACGACAACCACGAATGTGAAGGGCTTTGCGGTCGGGTCGGATGGGCTCAATTCGAGAAAGCTCACCAGATGGCAGGAGATGTTCTGCAAATGCAGGATGATCTGCTCACGCTACGCGTACCAGGCGACCCACAAAATGAAATCCTGGTTTGGAATCCGCTTGGCTGGGAGAGAAGCGGACATATCGGATGCATCGCCGTTCCGCTGGGAGAAGCGGTCGGCCCCATCCCACCGTACGGCTGGAAGGTCGTGCCGGATTATTCATCCAGGCACCAAAGGTTTACCGACTCGGTGATGCAACCGGTCATCCGGGACGGACTCCTAGCTCAGTTCAACTCCACGCACCATCCAAATGGTTGTTTGGCGGCTCCAATAGGGATGGTTCGAGGAGTTGTCAGGGGTAATCCAGTGACCTTTGAGCCCGAAAACGGTGAAAGAGAATGGACCGAAAGCGAACCTGTGCACCGATCGGAGTTTTCGATTCCGGACATTGCAGACTTGTCCATTACTTATGGAGTCGAAGACACATTGCCCGCGATCGATATGCGTCTCCAGCACATTTGGACCGGCCAAGGCTGCGATCCAGGAGTTCTTGCCGGCTGGCGAATGCCGATACGTCCTTCATTCAAAATCTCCAAAATCTTCACGGACCAACCGTACGGCGTCAGTGAAGTGAAAACGGGCAGCTCAGGTCACAGAAAGTATCCGACGGGAGATTGGATGACGAGCCCGCAATGGTTCGAAGAAGTCTCGGGTGCCTTCACGGCGACTTCGTTCGTTGATTTGGTCGCCGAGGATGGGACGGGATTGCTGGTCATGCACAATGGCAGCCAGCAATTTTGGCTCGCAGAGGGTGGGGTCGACGTTCAACTTTCAATGATCGATCCTTGGGATGAGCAGAGGGCGGAGTCGGGATTCGACACAACTTTTAGGCTGTATTCCCATGGCCCTCTGATTCACACCCAGCGTTGGAAGCTTGCTCAAGAGTTTTTGAATCCCCTGCGGATGTTGAATCTAACCCCGGAAGGCGATCTGCCTCGCAGCTTTACGTCCGTCTCCTGCGATGCCCCAAATGTCGTCCCGACCGCCTTCTACCGAGAGACCGAGGACTTCTCGGGGCGATATCTCGAGAACTACGCTGGCAAGGGCATGGGGTACCCGTTCATAGTCCGCCTCGTCGAGTTCGACGGTATCGAAACCACGGCCAAGCTCACGGTGGCCGGCACCGTGGCTAGGGCGTTTAAAACCAACTTGCTTGGGAAAATCCTAAATGAGTTAGACCCAGGTCAGCTTGAAGTTCAAATGCGCCCTTACGAGATTGCAACCGTTTATCTCGACATCGTCGAAGGGCGGAAGCAAACCCGAGACCTCGACGCCAAGCGAGAAATCTGGGCGACGGTTCACCGCGTGGAAGATTCGCCGGATAATGG
>JAFAFM010000317.1 GCA_023423495.1 Armatimonadota bacterium | reverse complement strand
GTGAGAGGCAGGTGCTGCACCTCGCCGCCGAAGGTCATATCGATGCCGCGATTGCGAAGCAACTAGGTATCAGCGAAGCCGCCGTCGAAACCTATTGGAACCGGATGCGCCTGAAGCTTGGCAAGCTCAGCCGGACCGAGATGGTCGCAGTCGTTTTGAAAGCCGAGCAAACGGCAGAGTTGAACCGGCTTCGGAAGCAGAATGAGGCTCTGGTGAACCGGTTGCGGGCGGAAATCGAGGCAGGCGATCCTTTGTACCGAGAACTCCTGGAAAACGCTCCCGATGCTTTGTTAATCGTGGACCAGGACGGAAGAATAACGCTTGCAAACCGGGTTTGCGAGGAAGTGTTCGGATACTCGGAAGGGGAGTTGGAGGGTCAGGACTTGGCCGTTCTGATCCCACCGAAGTTAAGGTATCGGCACCGCATACACCGCGATCAGTACCTTTCAAGCCCGACCCGTCGCGAGATGGGTGAACATTTGCAGACCCCGGCTGTGCGGAAGGACGGCGGCGAGTTTCTAATACGAGCGAGTTTGTCAGCCATCAAGGGGCCGAATGGCCCTGTGGTGACTTGCGTGATCCGCAAGGTGAAGTGAAAACGTACTCGGTCGCCTAAAGCGCTTTGATCTCGATATTCCGAAACTCCACCGGGTGGCTTTCGGACTGCAAGCTGATGCTTCCACCCGAGATTGCAAGCTTTCCATCCTTAATAAGCGGCTTAGCCGAGGCATCGTTTGGATCGTATTGCACTTCCGAGTAGCTGATGACCTGGCTACCGTTGATCCGATGCACGATTTTGCCGTTGCCATGAACCTCGATCTCGAGCCGGACCCACTGGTCGCCGCGCAGGGTCGGTGAGGTGGAGTTTGTGCAATGTTGGGTTACGAGTTTGCCGTTCATCACCACGTTCGTCCCGGGAGTGCACAGGTTGCCGGTCGGCCGCTCACCCGTCTCCGCCCCACCAAGGAGTTGCACTTCGGCGGAGACCGGGAAATCCTGGTCTTTCGTCATGGATTCAGGGCTCTGACCATGGATCATGACGCCGCTGTTGCGCCAAGCCCACCCTGGTCCGCCTTTGACCTGCTCCCCGAAAAACCGGTATTCGCAGCGGAAGATGTAGTTGGAGCGGGGCGTCTCGTGGAAAAGGTGCCCGAAGCGGCTCTTGAACTCGCCGTTGTAGGCTTCGTACCCCACTTGGATGACGCCGTCCTTCACGCGGAAGGTGTTGCCGAAGTTCTCGCCCAGCGGGTAGCCCTTGATCTTGGGGGTCCAGCCTTTGAGGGACTTGCCGTCGAAGAGCTTGACCCATCCCTGGTTGGATTGGTTGTATTGGAAGCCGGCGATCGCCAGTCCGGCGGCGAAGGCGATCGGGGCGGCGAGGAGGAGGGCGGGTCGCATGGGGGGAGTTTAGCCGATGGTCATTTGCGTGGCGGAAGAATCGTGCGAAGGTATCGCGAATAGCCCACCAAGAACATGAAAAAGCCGCCCGCAACAAAAATAATGGCGACATTCTCAGGACTGACGCGCGCAAGGCCAGAAACAATGCACGCGGAGTGAAGGGTTATTCCAAGCGAAAGAAATACTTTCTCTCTGAAGTTCAAGGGCAGGGCGCGCATCGTGTCAGTTTAGCAGGAGCTCAACCAATCGTGGCGCGCAACTCCTCTTCCGCGCGCCGGATCTCCTCCAGCCTCGATAGCGCCGTCCGAAACGCATCCGAGTCCTCCGCCGTTTCAAACGACGCGCCCGACAGCTCACTCCTGAGCAAGTCCAGATTGTCCAGGACTTGGCGTAGCGAGTCCATTACGGGTCCTTTCACTTTAGGGTCTGCCATCCGCTTGGCGAATGTGTCCCGTCTTGCACCTTTGGCCCTGATTGCGGACATCGCGATGACCAATGCGTCGCCCATCAGGGCAAAGTTGGCGGATTTTGCGGATGCCTTGGCTTCCAACCGTACGGGCTCGTTGGTGTTCCATTCGGGTTGGTCCAGAATGGCGCCGATTGCCAGGGACGTTTGCGCGCAGTTGTTCACCAAGTCTCCTGCCTCGGCATCCATCCGGTCTTCAAGCTGGCTTTCAAGGCTAAGGCGGCGCAGTTCTTCGATCGCGCGTCTAGCCGGCACATCCAATTCGGTGTGCCGGAACGGCTGATCGGCTTTGCGTCGAACTCCCATGATGCCAAGGAGGATCATCAGGGCGCCGAGGGCAAGCAGGGCGATCCACGAAACCGGTCCCAGCCTTCCCCTCGACAGCACAACGACCGCCGCCATCAGCAAGAGCGCGAACAGCGCCCCGTAGTTGGAGGCCCTGTCTCCGGCAGGCTCCAAGTACGAATCAAGGAAGGCCTGGAGGTGCCGTAGGCGATGGACGGGCCGACCTCGCATGTGGCGATGTTACTCCGAGTATCAATCAGCATAATGTTCCCATGTCGAGCCAAATGGCGAAGCGATTGTGCGAAGCAATGCAGGAACGAGTTTTCGTGCGCTTCGAAAGGAAGTTTGAGGAGCACAATATCCATGGCTACGTGCTGGACGTCGGCCCGAAGTTCTTCTTGCTAGCCTTGGTCAGCGACCGGCTCTGGTTTGACGGCTTTGAGATTTTCCGCATTGCGGACATCCGCAAATTGCGCCCTGATCCGTTTGCCGATTTTGCCGAGCGGGCCCTGAAACTGAGAAACGAGACGATGCCGGAGAAGCCGAGCGTCGACCTTTCCGGGATAGACCAAATCCTGGTGTCGGCTGCGTCGTGCTTCCCGCTGGTCACGATCCACCGCGAAACCGTCGATCCGGAGGTTTGCTGGATCGGCAAGGTTGTCAGCGTCGTAAAAGGAAAGGTTGACCTTCTGGAAATCGGCCCCGACGCCAAGTGGGACGACGAGCCAACTGTTTACCGAACCAGTGAGATAACGCGGGTCAATTTTGGGGGCGACTACGAGGAAGCGTTGCGCCTTGTCAGTGAGAACGATCTAGGGATTTGAGCGCGCAGGGGCAGCAACAAAAGTCTTGCTACGAATCACTCTGCGGTTTTCGTTGAGAGACTTGCGAGGGTTTGTTGAAGAGCCAGCGGCGTCGCTAACGGTTACTGCGAAGGCCTGGGACGCCACACGGCGATTGTTTGTGCGCCGAAAGCTAGAATGGAATCATGGTTCCCATCTGGCTTCGAATGTCGCTACTGTTTGGTGTTCTACGTGTGTGCATCGGATGCGGTGGTCTACTCGGTGGCGTTACGGAGATTATTGAGATGGTTCCGCCATCGGCAACCTTGCAGCAAAACGGGACCCAGAACCTGCAGGTTGCCGTCGTCGAAACTGGCGCAAATGAGGTTGAGTGGAGCATTTTGGAACCTGGTGGCGGAAATATCCAGCCAGATGGCCTGAATCCGCCATTGACCGCGGTCTACACGGCACCGGCCACCCAAGGCACCTATCACGTGCGTGCCCGCGTCGTAACCAATAATCGCGAAAAGACGGTGGAGTGCGTGATAACGGTCGGCCCATAGCTCTGCGCTAGTTCGCCACCCCCCCCCCCACCCCCCCCCCCACAACGGGGTGGGGGGTTATTTTTGGCCGGGC
>JAFAFM010000106.1 GCA_023423495.1 Armatimonadota bacterium | reverse complement strand
GTGCTTTACCGGTCCGGACCAGTTGGTCAAGCGCCATAACGGCTCGTAACGTTCCCTCGTCGAAATCACCCTTCTTGAAGTTGGGAATCATCCAACCATCCATGATCTGCTGGCATTCGCGGTCGCGGTTGTAGCCCCAACCCGCTCCCATTTCTATGCGGGCTTTGCGGTCGTCGCGGGAAATGAGGACCAGCACGCCCCGATTCGTCCGCCGATTGCCAATTGCCCATGCGTTAAAGAGGGTTGTCGCGTACCACTCGATGTTGTCCGCCCCGACACTGCCCAACGACGTCAACGTGACGACGACGATCGGCGCTTCGACCGTGCGTTTGGCGCCATCGGAAATGTAGTTGATCTGTCCGATGGTCTGGGGTGTGAGGAGTCCAGCCTGATCCAGGACCGATCCGGTGATCGGCTTATTGGGGATGGTGAAAGTCTGCTGCGCGCACAGCAAGGCAGCCAGCAGCCATACCAAGATGATCGCTCCGCCGTGCCTCATCGCCCAGAGCAGACTACTCGAAACGGGATTATGAGGTTGCGAGGTTAGCTGACAACCTTAAACGACTTGACCTTATATTCAAATCCAGGCTCGACAATAAATTCGTATGTCTTGTCGAAGGTCAGCGTCAGCTTGTAGAACTCTTCTTCGTAGATGCTGAACTTGTGCGACTCCAGGACTCGGGGTTTCTTGCCGTATAGCTTTGCGAATTCGCGCTGCATTTGGTCTTTCGGCGACTTCATCGCTTCTCCCATCCACTTATCCAAGAAGTGAACGCCGTCGTTGTTCAGCCCTGTCATCCGAGTCTTTTGCGGCCACTGCTCCACGACCAGGATCTTGAAAGTCTTAAATAAACCGGCGGCATCACTGACGATGAAAGATTTGGGCGGCTCGATCGTTCGGAGAGTTACGGTGTCGCCGTGAATCTCCACATGGCTGTCCTCATGTTCACCCGGTAAGTTCCAGGTTCCTTGCTGCGTTTCCGCGATGCTGTAATTCGATCCTTCGTCTTTGAGAAAATGGAATCGGTAGGCGTATCGGATTCCCATCTCCTTGATCGCGGGCGCATCCACGGTCAGCATCCCCCAACTCAGAAATGTCGGCCGCGAGTCGAAGCCGTACACCCAATCGAGCTCGGACGGAAGCTTGATTTGCTTCATCGACGCCGTATCAAATACGCGCAGTCGTGATACCCCTCCCATCCGGACCCCTACCGCCAGCCGTCCCTTAGTTCTGGAAAATGCTCCGCCCATGGATCGATAGTCGGTGGAGCCGACGTTTACACCCTTAATCTCGATTTCAAATTTTCGAACCGCCGCGTCGACCTGCTCTTCGCCAGAGTTGTCTTTGAATTGCTTTGCCAGGTCCTGGATCACGATGTCCATACACTTGACGATCGCCGGATCAGCTTTCGCGGAGGCGATGTTCCCTTTCCGGTCGGCAAAGGCCTTCTTAAATTCCGCCGTCGGACTCTGGGCCGGGTTGGCAGCAACGAAGATGGCGGTAAGCGCAAGAAACATACTTTGCTATGGACGAGCCAAAGTTGCCGGTTTTACTTTGATTTATCGAGATTCCACGAGGGCGTCGTCTTCCTGTTCAAATGTCCCGTAATAGTACGGAGTGTTGGACTCAAACTCACCCGCGCAGGTGTCGACCATTTTGAAGACAGGTTGGACTTTGATCCTTTCAACGATGGATTCGACTCGCTTAGGCCAGGACTTGTAGTCCTCTGGGCCTTTGCCGAACCCGGCACTTGCCGCATCAATCGACCAACGGTCCGCCATCGACAGGCCCGTGTTCATGAGGATTCGGTCCGCTTCCGACTCCAATCCGTGTTCGACACGAGAGGCAGCGTCTCGCATAGCAATATATCGCCTATATACTTCCGGATCGTCGCGTTGAAGTCGGCGATCAAATGCCTGGTCACGGTTGTCCAAAAGCAGCGACCGGATCGAATGGCTTGGATATCCTAACAGAAATGCCTCTTGAATAAGTTCAATCAAGACTGCATCGTCAGGCAAAGTCAAGCTTGCGTCCAGCAGCCGACTTTCCATATCCAGCAAAGTCTGCATCTTCCTGAGAAACCACTTGTCCACCCGGCTCAGCTTGTTGACCCGGTCCACGCCCCAACCGCGACGAAGACCTTCTGCGATTGCCCAAAGCCGCTCGTCGGTGGGTTTCTTGATGGCAAATTCAAGTTCCTCTTCTGGAAGAGCCTGAAACTTCGGATGACGCAAATCCTTCTGCTTCACCTCCAGACCCCGAATCGCCTTCATAAATGCCGACTCGAACGTCCGGTCGATCGCCATAACCTCGCCCGTCGCTGTCATCTGCGTGAACAGGCTCCGGTCCCCCGACGCAAACTTGTCAAAGGGCCAGCGTGGAATCTTTACGACGCAGTAGTCTAATGCGGGTTCGAAGCAGGCCTTGGTCGTTCCCGTCACCTGGTTCTCGATTTGGTCCAAGGTCTTGCCAACCGCGATCTTGGCCGCCACCCGGGCGATGGGATATCCCGTGGCTTTGGAAGCCAGAGCCGACGAGCGGGAAACGCGTGGATTCACCTCGATGATATAGTAGTCGAAGCTATCTGGATTCAACGACATCTGCACGTTGCAGCCACCTTCGATCCCAAGCGCGTTGATGATCTTCAGCGACGCCGTGCGCATCATGTGGTACTCGATGTCGCTCAAAGTCTGCGAAGGCGCCACCACGATGGAGTCGCCCGTGTGAACTCCCATCGGGTCGAAGTTTTCCATGTTGCAGACCGTGATGGAGTTGCCCGCCGAGTCCCGCATCACTTCGTACTCGATCTCCTTCCAGCCCAGCAGCGAGCGCTCCACCATGATCTGGCTGCGCATCGACAGCTTGAGGCCCTTCTGGCCGGTTTCCCAAAGCTCCTCGCGCGTGTTTGCGATACCGCCGCCAGTACCGCCCAGGGTGTAAGCCGGCCGAATAATGCAGGGGTACGGAACCTCGTCCAAGACCGCCTCAAGCTGCTCCGGCGACTCGATGATCCAGCTTTCCGGGACTGGCTCCTTGATCTCCCGCATCAACGCGCGAAACTGCTCGCGGTCCTCCGCCTTCCGAATCGCGGTCAGCGGCGTGCCCAAAACCTTTACGTTGTACTTGTCCAAGACCCCCGCGTCATTAAGCTGGGTTGCCAGATTCAAGCCGGTCTGCCCACCGAGGGTGGGGAGCAGGGCATCCGGACGCTCCCGGGCGATGACGCGCTCGCAGAAGTCTACGTTTAGCGGCTCGATGTAGAGGGCATCCGCCACGCCTGGGTCGGTCATGATCGTGGCAGGGTTGGAGTTGATCAGGACCACCTCGTGGCCCTCCTCTTTCAGGCTCTTGCACGCCTGAGTTCCTGCGTAATCGAACTCCGCCGCTTGACCGATGACGATGGGACCGGAGCCGATAACCAGGACCTTCATTCCAAGAGTTGATTGTACCAGTTGAGCCTTCGCCGAGTTTGAGGCGACTCAGGTCCCCCGCCGGTCGAGGGAAGGCGGCGAGGAAACGATGATGCAACCCTTTCCGCTTCCCAATCGTTCCGCTGTATACTTGCGAAACCGCAATAGGAGAAAACCAACTGAAATGAGTCTGTGGGACAAGATCAAAGGCGAATTCATCGACATCATCCAGTGGACCGATGACACCCAGGATACGATGGTGTACCGGTTCGAGCGATATGGGAACCAGATTAAGAACGGAGCACAACTGACCGTTCGCGAGTCGCAGGTCGCGGTCTTCGTGAACGAGGGGCAAATCGCGGACGTGTTTCAGCCCGGCATGTACACCCTCACCACTGAGAATATGCCGATCCTGTCCACCCTAAAGGGCTGGAAGTACGGCTTCAACTCCCCGTTCGTCGCCGAGGTCTACTTCGTCAACACCAAGCGATTCACCGACCTCAAGTGGGGCACCATGAATCCAATCATGATGCGCGATCAGGACTTCGGCATCGTGCGCGTTCGGGCATTCGGCTCCTATACGATCTCCGTCAAAGACGCTCCCCTATTCCTGAAGAACGTTGTGGGAACGGACGGCGAGTTCACGAAGGATGAGATCGTCGGTCAAATCCGAAATGTCATTGTCTCGAGGTTCAGCGACGTCATCGGAAACGCTAAGATTCCCGTTTTGGATTTGGCTGGCAAGTACGGCGAGATGGGCAGCTTCTTGGTCGAGCAGGTCCAACCCTCGGTCGATGAGTATGGCCTGCAGCTCCACCAAATGCTTATCGAGAACATTTCCCTTCCGCCGGAAGTGGAAGAAGCGATCGACAAGCGATCTAGCATGGGCGCGGTTGGCAACTTGGACAACTACATGAAGTACCAAGCGGCTCAGGGAATCGGAGAAGGCGGCGGCACGATGGGTGATGCCATGGGAGCCGGAATCGGCTTCGCCATGGCTGGTCAGATGGCCCAACAGATGGCCAATCAGCAAGGAGCTGCCGGTGCGCCTCCTCCTGTACCAAATGCCGAACCAACATTCTTTGTGGCCGTCAACGGCGCGCAGACTGGACCCTTCCCGCTTTCCCAGTTGGCCCAACAGGCCGGGAGCGGCACCTTTACCCGGGATTCCCTGGTTTGGCGAGCCGGCATGCCGGAGTGGACTTCGGCCGGCACGGTACCTGAGCTGTCCGACGTGTTCGGCGCCGTTCCTCCGCCGCTTCCGCCTCAGTAAATGAGCGGAACACCACCAGTAACCGGCACGGAAAAACGTTTTCCGTGCCACAACTGCGGGGCGATTCTTGAGTTCGCCCCGGGCTCTCACTCGCTCAAGTGTAAGTACTGCGGCTTTGTCAACGAGATCCCGCAGTCGGCGGAAGAGATCCAGGAGCTGGACTTCCATGCCTACTTGGAAATTGCGCGGCAGGACTCGGTGGCGGACAAGGAGCAGACCGTCAAATGCTCGGCCTGTGCCGCCGAATTCACAGCGCGCGGCGACGCAACGTCGGATACCTGTCCCTTCTGTGGTTCCCACGCGATCATCGCCGTTGCCTCAGAAGTTCGCATCAAGCCTAAGTCGCTCCTGCCCTTCAAGTTCAATAAGGAGCAAGCTCGGGTCGCCTACGAGAACTGGTTGAAGAAATGTTGGCTGGCACCCAATGATCTAAAGCGCTTCGCGCGCGAGACGGGTGGCTTGCAGGGCATGTACATCCCCTATTGGACGTACGATGCCAACACCACCACTTGGTATGACGGCATGCGGGGAGTGTATTACTACACTACCGAGACCTACCAAGACTCGGATGGGAATACCAGGACACGCCAGGTCCGCCACATTGCTTGGACACCATGCTCGGGAACCGTTTTTGATCAGTTTGACGACGTGCTTGTCAATGCCACGGACGCCGTTCCGGAAAAGCATGCACAAGCCCTGGTGAAATGGGACTTGCCTAGCCTCGTTCCGTATCAGGACGAATACCTTTCGGGATTTCGCACGGTCCGCTACAAGCGCGGTCTGGAAGAAGCATTCGCGGTCGCCCAAGAAATGATGCAACCGACGATCGACCAATCGATCCGTTACGACATCGGTGGCGACGAGCAGCAAATCACTAACAAGAAGACGCAGTACGACGATATCACCTTCAAGCACATCCTCTTGCCGGTCTGGCTGGGCGCTTACAAATTCCGGGACAAAACCTACAGCTTCTTGGTGAACGCCAGAACGGGTGAAGTCCGCGGAGATGCACCGATTTCGGTTTGGAAGGTGCTGGGTCTGACCCTGCTGGCGTTGATTATTATCGGCGTGATCTTCTACTTTTCGCGCGATTAGACTCCGATAAAACTGGGACAGCAGTTCGT
>JAFAFM010000080.1 GCA_023423495.1 Armatimonadota bacterium | reverse complement strand
GATGCGATGCGGGCACCCTTTACTCTTCGAGTGAAGCGTTGCCGACCGGCGGTCCGATCAGCTACGTCTTTAGCTACAACGGTCTTACCGCGGCGACGCCACGGCCTTACGCTTGGGGCATTGCCGGTTGGGACAGCGTCAGCACTTCAACAGGAGCCAATAATGTGAACTGGACTCCTTCTCTTGGAGGCGGTTCCGTAGGATCTCCTGCTTCCACTATTTGGCTGATGCCCTCGTACATTAGCTGGAGCTATTGGACTGGGCTGATGCAGCACCGTAATGACCAGCGCGAATATGCTTTCGAGCCTGGCACAGCAGGTGTTGCTGGAATCGCCACGTGGCCGAAGGTTACGTCAGTTCCCGGAGCATGGTGCGGCGCGCAAGACGCCATGTCGATCGGCGCTTACGGTGGCCAAACCAACTGGGGTTTTGCCGACGGACACTCTAAGTCTATGAAGCGAAATCAAATCATGCACGCCGAGTGGGCATCCGCGCCGGCGACGGCTGCTACCAACCTACGACGCAACCTCATCCACGTGGATGAGCGCTTCAAGAACTAATGAGCGAGAACGCAAAGAAGATCGGATTGATCGTGATCACCATCGTCGCCCTTGCGGGGGCGGTGTTTGGCGCGATGCGTCTGTTCGGTGAGGAAAAGATGGAGGTGCAAAACACCGTCCCGATGCCCGCCGGATATAAATCCGAAAAGCAGCGAATGCTTGAAGAGCAGCAGGGCACACAAGCCCAGCCTCCGGCCAGCGGCAAAGACGCTGACCTTGGCGGCTCAATTCAGGGCGGTCAATAAGGTCCATTCTGTCTAGAGGTAGGGCTTCCGAAATTTCGGGAGCCCTATTTTTGTGCCTAAAGTACAATCTCAGCATGCCCCTCCGAACTGTCCGCGATCTCGATGTCAGAAACAAGCGTGTGCTTGTGCGCTGCGATTTCAATGTTCCCTTGGAGAATGGCGAGATAACGGACGACCGCCGAATCACGGAAGCGCTTCCGACCATCAAGTTCCTGCTTGCCCAAGGTGCCTGTGTTATCCTGTGCAGCCATTTGGGCCGGCCGAAGGGTGTTACTCCCGAGTTCAGCTTAAAGCCGGTCGCCGAGCGCCTGACTGTCCTCCTCGGGCGGAAGGTTGAACTGTTGCCTGATTGCGTCGGTCCCGAGGTCCAGGCGGCAATGTCCCAGTTGGAGCCTTGCGAAGTCACACTCCTGGAGAACGTCAGGTTTCATCCCGAAGAGGAGAAAAACGATCCTGAATTCGCCCGAGAGTTATCAAGCATTGCCGACGTGTATGTCAATGATGCTTTCGGCACCGCCCACCGCGCCCATGCGAGCACCGAGGGTGTCGCAAGGCTGTTGCCAAGCGCAGCTGGCTTCTTGATCGAGAAGGAAATTAAGTTCCTTGGCGACGCCCTGAGCGAACCCGAGCGACCCTTTGTCGCGATTATGGGCGGCGCGAAGGTGAAGGACAAGATCGACGTGATCGAAAGCCTCCTTCCCAAGGTCGACAAGCTGCTTATCGGCGGGGGCATGATGTTCACGTTCCTGAAAGCTCAAGGACACGAGATTGGTAAGTCGCTGTTGGACGCGGAAAGCCTCGAATATGCCCAGCGGCTTTTAGCCGACAACCCCGCTAAGATCGTCCTGCCAACGGACGTTATCGTGGCGTCTGAATTCAAGGAAGAAGCGTCGCCAACCGTCGTTTCGTCCAACGCCATTCCATCCGACCAGATGGGTATGGACATCGGACCGGAAAGCCAGGCCACGTTCGGACGACTCATCCAGCAAGCCAAGACGGTTGTATGGAACGGACCCATGGGCGTTTTCGAGTGGGAAGCCTTTTCCAATGGCACTAAGGCAGTCGCACAAGCCATGGCTCAGAACACGGGCACGACTATCGTAGGCGGAGGCGACTCTGCTGCGGCGGTCGAAAAGTTTGGAGTTGCTGATAGGATGAGCCATGTCAGTACGGGCGGGGGAGCGTCTTTGGAGTTCTTGGAGGGCAAGGAATTGCCGGGAATCGCCGCCTTGAATGGGTGATTAAGTGCGGAAGTTTGACCGAAGTGGAATCCTATTTGGTCATCGCGACAGATTTGGGATTTGCACAAGAATCAGATGTCGAAGTTGCGGTTACAAGCCTTGCTTCCGTCGGAAGACTTCTTAATGGATTGATCAAAGCGCTTCGCTTCAAAATACAAGGTAGATAATATGTCGCCAGTCACCGAGTGCCTAATTCACTAAGACACCCAGCCACCCAGTTATCACCCATGCTGTGCCTGAGAATCGACCTCGACTACGTTCCGTGGGATAGCCCGGACGCGGCCGAGTTTGGGCATGGTGAGCCTGCCATAATCCTGAAGCTGTTGGATCTGGCCCGCGCCCACGGCCATAGATATCAGTTCTTTGCATCCGAACGGGTGCTCCGCGCCTTCCCTGCGACGGCGGAAGCCGTGCTTAACGAGGGCCATGATCTCGATTGGTTTTCCAAGCACCCGGAAGAACAAGATGGACGGTACGAGGAGGCGGTAAAACTCTTCGATGCCATCGGTCACAAGGCAATCGGAGCGTGCGTGAGAGGGGCTTGGCCCCAAGAAGGCCACTTCCCTAACGACCTCAAATTCCTAAGCTCGAGCCCCGGTCCATCGCCTACCGGCGCCCGACATTTCCTTGTGGAAACGAAGCCGGCCCGTGAAGCTGCAAGAAGTGGTATTTCGGCACGGAATTGGACGGACGGCATCAAGGCTCAGATTCGGGACGCTGCGACTCGAAGTCGACAAGTCACAGTTTGCATTCGGCCCCAGGTGATTGCCAAGTTCGATCCCAAACTCTCCCATGTGAAGGAGATCTTGGACCTGGGCAAAGCCGTCGGTATGCCCCTTCGAACCCTCCGGCAGGAGTACTATCAGACGGGATAGCAGGCGGCCAAAATGGCAACCACGATCATCCCTCCTGCCATCCCGCCAACAACGTCGCTCAACCAGTGAGCGCCCAGGTACACCCGGCTTAAGCTCACCAGTATGGGAACCAAGAAGAAAACACCGACGAGCGAATAGCGAGTGATCGGATTGGGCACGTTCAACCAAAAGATAAAGCCGAGAAACGCATAAAGGGCGGTCGAGCCCATTGCATGGCCCGAGGGATAGCTGAACCCCCACCGCGGCCCGGGTAGCACCTTCACTTGATCTTGGCCGGGCCTTTCCCTATCGAACATGTGCTTCAGCAGGGTGTTGATTGGCAAAGACAGGAGTGAAAGCAGCATGAAGAAGCCGAACTTGGTCTCCTCGATTCGCCAACAAACGAGGAAGGTTCCGAGGGCTAGGAGGATAAGAGTCAAGGAATTGCCTAACCAGGTAAACGCTTTGGCAAGACGATCCATCACAGCCCCATGGTGGCGCTGAAGCCAGAGGGTTGCCGCAAGATCCTGCTTAAGAGTCGCCCGTGATCGGACCAAAAACGAAAGCAGGATTAGAAAGCCAGTGAGCGCGGCAATAAACCAGAATGTGCCGGGATAGGCGAGGCGGGTCCACACCTCGCTCCAGACTGGAAACAACCGCATACTGTCGTCTTATGACGATTTACTTGAGTTGGCTGGCGATGTAGTAAATCTGTCCCTCGTGATAGGCCATGTTCCAAGCATGCATGTTGAGCACGTCCGCCACGCGGTATTCGCCGGGCCACGGCATTTCCACGTTATCCATCAACTCCTCTGCCTTGAAATCTTTGAGGCTGTCGATGAGATGTTTTGTGGCCTCGCGCGTCATTCGCTCGAGTTCGGCGGGATCAGAAATGGATTTTCGATCCGCCTCATACTGCTCGAATTGTTCTGTTGTGAATTCTAGTTTCCGGTTCTTGGCAACGTTCGGAAAGAACTGGGCGATCTTAGCCACTTCTTGAAGCTGATCGAGCGCGCTGCGGGCGCCCTCATGCGGAGCCCAGTCCAGCTTGTCGGCGGGGAGTGACTTGAATGCAGCGAAGAAGTTTTCCTGTTGCCGTTCGGTTTGATAAGCGAGCAAATTTAGGGCGTCCATGCTACCAGTATGGACTGATTGCGATAGACTTGAACCTATGCTTTCCGCCCTGGTCACTTTGGCAATGCTTCCCGGACAAACCATCCAATTGTTCAATGGCAAGGATCTTGGGGGCTGGCACATGGATGTTCCCGCCTTGGACAATGATCCAACAGGAAAGAAGCCCTTTATCTTGCGCGAAGGCAAATTGGTGACTCTGGGCACACCTGGAGGTCACCTTATCACGGATAAATCCTTTAAGGATTACAAGCTTGAGGCGGAATATAGGTTCGCCGGTAAACCCGGCAACTGCGGAATTTTGGTGCATGCCTCGAAGCCGAGACGGCTCTATGAAATGTTTCCCCAATCCATGGAAGTTCAAATGCAGTCGGGCGATGCCGGCGACTTCTGGTGCATCGGCGAGGATATCGAGGTGCCGGACATGCTCGCGCGTCGCGGTCCTCGAGAGCAGTGGGGCGTTGACGGTGACAAACTGCGCCGCATCCGGAAGGTCGCCCGATCTGAAAAGTCCGAAAATCCGCTAGGGGAATGGAATCGAATGGTCATCGAATGTCGCAAAGCCGAAATCCGAGTCTGGGTGAACGGCGACTTGGTAAATCATGGCCGAAACTGCACGGCGAGCTCCGGCCAGATTGCCGTGCAGTCGGAGGGCTCTGAGGTCGAATTCCGAAAGCTAACTCTAACTCCGCTGTAGTTACCTCTCGAACCTGGCAAGCACTTCTGCGCCTCGCAGAAGTTCCAATCGGCCTTCAACAACCCGATAAGCGTTGGCATCCCGAAGCGCGGCGGTGAAGTTCTTTTCTTGCTCCATCATTTCCGGACTGGCGCCAATAAGCGTCTGGGCTCCCGGATTCAGGTTAATTGAAGTGCCGGAGGTCCGATAGGCTCCCGAGAATGTGTTGACACCCG
>JAFAFM010000249.1 GCA_023423495.1 Armatimonadota bacterium | reverse complement strand
TGGATGGACAAGCGAAACGCCGTCAATCGCTGGCTGACCGGTCTGGGCTTTTCTGGGATCAACGCTAATCAGAAGACCTGGAACGAGGGGCCATACGGAAGGGAGAGGCTTGGATACGGCCCGAACTTCGAACGGCGCAATATGCTCACTCCAGAATCGGGCGTCCGAATGATGGGATTAATCGCGCTGGGCAAGCTGGTGAAGAAGGACCGCACAGAGTGGATGAAGTCGCTGCTCAGCCGTCAAATACCGGCGGATTCGGAGAAGGCCGACTTTCAATCTCGTGCCTTCGTCGGTGCATCACTTCCTAATGGATCAAAGCTGTGGTCCAAAGCAGGTTATACGAGCGATGTCCGCATGGACATTGCCTGGGCTCAACTCCCAACCGGGGAGGAATACATCTTCTCAATCTTTACAAAGGGTCAAAGCAACGAGCCGAAGCTGATTCCGTTTGTTGCCGAGCAAATACTTAAGGAGATCAAATCTCCAGTTCGGGAAGCATGGCGCCAAGACAACCTGAAACCAGATCCTGAGTCGTAACCATGCATCATCGCAGGTTCGTTGTGTCGGGTCGAGTACAGGGAGTTGGATTCCGAGTCTATGTTCAGAATCTTGCCAACGACCTCGGCCTTACCGGCGCAGTTTGGAATACAAGATCGGGCACCGTTGAAGTGCAAGCCGGCAGTGACTCTGAACTTGTGATGGATGATTTTGCGAGGAAACTGTGGGATGGTCCCGGCCACGTGTCGAATGTGGCCGAAACTCCTCTGGCGGACGGCCCCGAAGCAATTCGCTTTGAAATCCGTCCGACCGTTTAGGCCATTAGGCGGCTGTGGTTGGGACTCTGCACGATCGCAGAGCCGTTGCGGGCTGCCTTCTGGATATACATATCCTTGTCCGCGGCGACAACCAGGTCTCGCAAGGTCATGCCGTCGGGTCCGATTCGAGAAATGCCGTAGCTGAAGCTTGCGCATCGGTCGCCCAACACGGTGGCCTCGCGGAACTTCCAGTTCACCTTGTTTAGGATGTGCCTAGCGTCCGATGGTGTACGGCCCGGCAGAACTAGGACAAACTCGTCGCCTCCGTTTCGGCCCACAACTCCGCCTTGAGAGTAGCGCCGAAGGAGTCTTGCCAGGGTCTTGAGAACATGGTCACCGTACTCGTGACCGTGTTCGTCATTCAACTCCTTGAACTTGTCGCAATCAATCATCGCGATGGTCAATGGGTTGGAGCCACTGATGGCTCGTTCGATCGCCTGGGGCACGTATTCGTCGAGCCCCAAGCGGTTCAGGGCTCCAGTCAGTGCATCGCGCTTGGCCATATTCGCGTACTTGCGAAGTCGGCTCTCGAAGTGCTCGATGAACGCCATCAAACCAACGAGAACCAACAGGTTCAACACAGAGTTGATGGCAACCTCAGTGGGCTGATATTTGCGAGAAGCGTAATCGATGTATGTAATGGCCGCAGTGGTAGCCCCGACGTTGATATAGCCGGCAATCCGACCGCCACGCTTGGCGGCGAGCCAGATCGGCAGGATGTACATCATCCGCAAGCCTGTTGGGTGGTTTACCAAATGGCCGCCCAGCAGCAGGACTCCGAGCAAAAGCACGGAATCAATCGTCGCCCGGAAGGTCGGCGTGTGCAAATAAGCGTCTCTGCACCACATTAGGGCGTCGGAAATTCGGTCGCGGATATCCGCGATGAGCTTCCACGCGCTCTCTTTCAAATCAAAAAACAATTCTCCCACAGTTCAATCATTGGCAACTTCACACATAACTTTAGGTTTTCTGAGACCTTTTTTGGGATCGAAACCCAGCAAGAATAACAGGGCCACGTAACCTATACGTCTCATGAGTCAAAATGTGCATGTGTCATTGCACTTCAGGGAGGTACCAGCCGATTCGGGAACGAAGGAAACGTTGGTCCTGCTGCATGGATTGGGAGCGGATGAACAAGACCTTGTGGGCCTGGCCCCATACATCTCCTCGAAGGTTCGGGTTATTTCCATTCGGGCACCTCGCACCTACGAATTTGGTGGGTATTCATGGTTCGACACCCGCTTTTCAGAGAGCGGACTTCAGGTCGAGAACGAGCAGGCTGTCGAGAGTCTGGCAGTCTTGGCCGAGTTTTTAAGGTCTTTGAGCGAGCAAATTTGGCTCGGCGGATTCAGCCAGGGCGCTTTGATGACAATCGGGATATTGCTCGAGCATCCAGACCTGATCCGTGGCGCCATTGCCATGAGCGGGGGATGGCTTCCTTGCTTCCAGGCTCGCGGAAACTCAACGCCGCCGGTCATCATGACTCATGGTGTGCATGACCCCATCGTGCCAGTGAGTTTCGGACGCGAGTCTGCTGAACGACTTTCTGCTTCCGGCAGAAAGGTGGATTGGAAGACTTATCCCATGGCGCATGAGATCTCATTAGAAGCGCTTAAAGACATCTCGACCTGGTTAACAACTCAGGTAGGAGACAAGAATATTGGGGAAAGATTGGCCTAAGATTTGCACTCAAGAACCAAATTCGTGCAAATATCCGTCCCAATTTTTGAAAATCACGTTACAATGAGGTTATTGTGAATCGGAGTAGATTTACGCTGAATCTTGGATTGATCGCCGCGGCATTTTTTGTTAGCGCCCTGCTGGTCGTGAATGCCAGCAAGGACTCCACGGCACGATTCACTTTTCTCAAGCAAGGCGAGAAGGTTTACTCCGGAAAAGGCATAGCCAAACTTGCCGGACTCACCACCACCGAGACCTTTGTTAACGTTCCCATGAACTGGGAGGATGTGGTCGCAAAAGTCCAAAAAGAAATCCCAACCGCAATCTTCCGCAAGGATGAAGACGGCCCATACTTTGTGATCCCCCAAATGCAAAGCGGTCGAGTGCTAGTGTCCGAATTCCCGGAGCAATCCATCACAGTCCGGCCAGGCAAGCTGACCCGGGTTGGAGCTCGCATGATGGTTCGGGCAGATTCCGGTTCCGACTGGGCGCACGTCCTCATTCAAGATTTTCGACAGCCATCGCCGCTGGAATCCGCATTTAATTGGTTAGGGGACCGGCTGGGGATTTAGCGTCACCTCGGCAAGACACAGGGCGGCGGTAACGTCGCCCTCTTTCATTTATTGGGGCAGGTTGGCCCGAAGCTCCTTCCGCCACACGAATCGCAGCCCAGACCAGTCCTGATCGATTGCGCAGACCTTGTTGTCGACAAGGCCCAGGGGCAACCCATATTCACGCAGCGTGTCCTCGGTCAGCTCGGAGGGGATTTTGGACGTTCGGTTCGGCCAGCACACCCAAATCGCGCCATTGAGCTTGATCTTGTTCTTCAAGTCGAGAGCGAGGACCAATTCATCCACCGTGGTCACGGGCGCGATCACAACATCCAAGCTGCTTTCTGCCTTGATAAAGGGCTCAAGATGCTCCTCTATGTCGTCGATTCCCGGGCAAATCATGACTCGGGAGTCGGGCTTTATTCCGAGCTTTCTGACAAGCGGGGTGCCCGAGTATCCAGCGTCCATTAGACTCCATAAAGCGCCCGATACTTCTTGTTTAGGCCGTCGACCAGGTGCTGAGGATCCATCCGTTTACCTGTGACCATCTCGACAAGTTCGCCCGGGACGAACAGCTTGCCTTGTCGATAGATTTTCTCACGCAGCCAATCCAAGACGGCCCTGAAGTCTTGACGGTCGAGTACGTCTATGCCCAAGTCTTGAGTCAGGGTGTCCCATAGCTGGTAGCTGATTATATTGCCCATGGTGTAGGTAGGGAAGTAGCCGATGGTGCCGCGGGACCAGTGCACATCTTGCAGGCAGCCAAGTGTGTTCGTAGGCGGTGTAATACCCAGATACTCTGCATATTTCGAGTTCCACGCTTCCGGCAGGTCTTTGATTGCGGTCTTTCCAGTCAGGATTTCCGTCTCCAACTCGAAGCGAACCAGAATGTGGAGGTTGTAGCTCACTTCGTCGGAACCCACCCGAATGAATCCCGGCTCTACTTTATTCATTGCCCGGTAAATCGTGTTCGCGTCGGCGGCAATCTCGGGGAAGAACTCCTTCAGCTTTGGCGTGAATTTCCGCCAAAAACCCTCCGACCGGCCGACGATGTTTTCCCAGGATCGGGACTGGCTTTCATGCACGGCCAGCGATATGCCGCCGGCAACTGGAGTTCCCTCGAATTCGACCGGCACATTTTGTTCATAGAGCCCGTGCCCCATTTCATGCAGCGAACTGGACACAATCCCCTTGAAGTGCTCGCTTGGTCGGGTGGTCATGCGAATGTCGCGTACGGAAATCGTGCTGCAGAAGGCATTGGTACAGATATCCAATCGGCCGGCATCGAACTCAAAGCCGATATCCTCGGCGCAAGCTTGGGCAAACGCCCGAAGCTTGGGCCGATTGAAATCCCGTGCCAAGAAGCTGTCGTCGATCTGCTCAGCCTTGTCCCGAATATCGGCTAGCAACTGCACGGTAGGTTCTTTGATGGTTTCAAAGATCTGCTTGGCGGCGCGGAATGTGGCTCCCTCCTCGAAAAGGTCGATCAGGGGGTCGTAAACATGGTCTTGGTAACCAATTGTCTCGGCGGTCTCTCGGGCGATATCGAAGAGCTGCTCCAAATAGGGCCGCAGCATCTCGAAGTTGTTTTCAGCCTTGGCCCTTTTCCATGCTTCGTAAGCATCCGAAGAGACTCGGGCTTTCTTTGTCACCAGATCCGTGGGCAGGCTCCCGACGGTTCTCAATTCCCGCTTGAGCACTCGCGCAGCGGCCGCTTCGACTGAGCCTCGCGAAGCCTCTTTCTCAACTTCATCTACCGCATTTCTGAAGGCATCCGAGGTCAACTGCTCGTGTCTCATCTGCGATAACAGGGCCACTTGCGCGCTCCTTGCTGCACCGGCGCAAGGTGGCATGAAAACCTGTCGGTCCCAATTCATCAGAGAAATCGCGGCATCGATCGCGCGAATATCCCGGTACTGTTCAATAAGTCGTCTGTAAGCCGGCGAAGCTGTTTCCATGAAAGTAATCCGAACCATTAGTCTTTTACCCATAGTCGCGTTCGCAATTTCCTGTGGCGGCTCTAGCGGAGGAAGTGGTGGTGGCAATGTTGGGATGCACACCGCTCAAGAAGTTGTCGCTAACGCTGCATTTCCGACCGCGCTCCGATTCTCACCTGGCGGCGATCTCATCTACATCGAGAAGTCCACGGGAAACGTGCGGAAAGTGGCCAACGGGAGCCTTCAGCCGACTCCGGTCTTCACCACAAGCGTGAATTCTGGCGGAGAACGAGGCATGCTTGGATTGGCAGTCGATCCGGATTACGCGACGAACCAATTCCTTTATCTGCTTTACACGAAACCAAGCGGCGTTGAAGCTGAAATCGTTCGGATCGTGGACGGGGCAGGAGCCGGCCAGACACCGACGGCAATCGTCCCCAGTCTGCCTGCGGCGAGTATCCACAATGGGGGACGCATCGAATTCGGCCCTGACGGCAAGCTGTATGTGACGATCGGAGATGTCGGAGATCCGGCGAACGCCCAGTCCGACAGTTCGCTGGCGGGGAAGGTGCTTCGCTACAACCCCGACGGTTCCATTCCAAACGACAACCCGATAAATGGCAATCCGATATTCAGCAAAGGCCATCGAAATGCCTTCGGGATGGCGATCCACAATTCCGGCACTGTGTTTGTATCGGAGAACGGTCCTAACTGCGACGATGAAGTGAACCGGTTGACCCCAAATGGCAACTTTGGCTGGCGTCCGGGTCAGCCATGCGGTGATTCGGATCCAAGCTATCTTACGCCTCTAAAGCGGTTTTCCAATGTGATTGCCCCGACCGGCATGGCGATTGGTACCGGACGCTACAGTGGCGGATTGCTGATGGGCAGTTTCAACGATAGCAAGCTCCGGTGGATGACTCTCGACAGCTTTCCCGGCGGAAGTTTGGCCGGAATCACTGACATCATTGACCTCGGCGATGAAGCCGTAATCGACGTCACCATCGGTCCTGATGGTAACCCGTACGTTGCAACTTCCTCGAGGATTCTACGGCTTGTCCCTTAGGCCAAGCCGTAGACACCGCGATACTTTTCGCCTAAGCCTGCCAGGTAGTCTCCGGCTTGCATCGGTTTACCCGTGACCCGCTGAATCAGTTCTTTCGGCGCGTATCTCTTGCCCTGGGAATAGACTTTCTGCTGAAGCCACTGAAGGATTGGCTTGAAGTCACCGCGGGACATCAGAGCATCTACATCGCCGACTTCGGACTTCAGCACATTCCAGATTTGATAGCTGAGCAGGTTGCCCATGCTGTAAGTGGGGAAGTATCCGATAAGTCCAGCGGACCAATGAACGTCCTGCAGGCAACCATCTGAATCCGACGGCGGCACGATGCCGAGATACTCGCGATACTTCTCGTTCCAAGCTTCGGGCAAGTCCTTGACTGCCAGGGTTCCTTCTAGGAGGGCGCACTCAAGCTCGAACCTAACCATGATGTGAAGGTTATAGGTGAGCTCATCAGCCTCAACGCGAATCAAGCTCGGCTTAACCTTGTTGATTGCCCGATAGAACTCATCCAACGATCGGTTGGCGAGAGATGGGAATTCTGCTTGCAGCATCGGATAGAAGTGCTCCCAGAACGCTCGGCTCCGCCCGACGATGTTCTCCCAAGTTCTGGACTGGCTTTCGTGGACACCAAGCGAGACGCCACCGCATAGAGGCGTCCGGTCAAAGTGCTCCGGTGATCCCTGCTCATACATGCCGTGTCCGGCTTCGTGAAGCGAACCAAAGATCGCCGAACCTAAATAGCTCTTGAATCTCGTGGTGAGGCGAACGTCGTTCATCGAGAAGTTCGTGCAGAACGGATGTGGAGCCGTATCCTGACGGCCGCGATTGAAGTCAAAACCAATCGCCTTCACGAGCATCTCGGTAAATCGCTGCTGTTTTGCGACTTCCCACTCGCCATAGAGCCAGGAGTCATCGATTTCAGGCTGATCTTGAATCTGCTTGACCAAGTCAACCTGCGGACCACGAATGGCATCGAACATCGTTCGCACCTCGGCGGCCGTCGCGCCCTCTTCGTACTGGTCCAGCAAGGCGTCGTAAATGTGCTCTTTGTAGCCCAGGAACTCAGCTTCGCGACGCACGACGTCGATCATGCGTTCAAGATAAGGTGCAAACTTGCCGAAGTCGTTGTTCGCCCTTGCTTCTACCCAAACATCTTGGGAGTCCGAGCCCAGCTTGACCTTCTCTGCAACTAGGTCGGCGGGAAGCTTGGTCGCGAGGTCAAAATCACGTGTCACCACCCGTAGGAGCGCTTGGTCATCCATCTCGCCGTTAAGGTTGGACTTGGCGGTTTGAATGAGGCTCGCGGTCTGGTCGGAGGTGAAAATCTCATGCGCCATGCGACTTAAGCGACCCACATGCTCTCCGCGGGCGGCCGAACCCTCCTTGGGCATATAAGTCTGCTGGTCCCAATCCATGACGGCCGTCGCCGCCTGGAGGGCATTTACATCCATGAGTCGTTGTTTGAGGGCGTCGATGGCGCTGGACATGCGCCGATTCTACCAACGGGCGGCAATTCAGGCAAATGCCTGGGCCCTTTGATCTTGAAGTTTGAAAAAATAAAGCCGTGCGGTCAGGAAAGTAAGATTCTATGATATCATTCGCCTAATGGGCGATAAGAAGTTAAAGAAACTTCTCACGGAAGATCCGGTTTCGGGCGGCGATCTATACGTGAGTGAGCTTTCAAACGACGATTCGGGAATTGCGATTCGCGGTCGTTTCGAGATTCCGCGCTGGTCCAAGCTTAGCGAAGAGCAGGAACACTTCTTGGAGACGTTCTTGCGGTGTCGGGGGATGATCAACAGTGTCGAGCGCGAGCTTGGGATCAGCTACCCGACGGTGAAATCCCGCCTTGAAGCCCTGCTTGTGGCCTTGGATCTTAGTCCGGTTAAAGAAGAGGGCCCGAAGAAGGACAAATCGGCGGAAAAGAAAGCCAAGATTCTTGAGCAGTTGGAAAAGGGCGAGATAACGGCTGAAGAGGCCAAAACGAAATTGAAGGGTGGTAGCAAGTGAAGGAAGAGGTAAAGCGAATTATCAAGATGGTCGAAGAGGGAAAAATCAGCGCCGAAGATGCGGCAGAACTGATCGAGGCGTTTTCCTCGCCTGGCCAGCCGAGTACAGAAGAGCCGGCGGCCGAGTCTGTCTCGGACGAAAAGGAAGAGGGCAAGCGGGACTTCTTCAAGCAGGTGTTTGAAACGGTCGAGCGGATTGGCAAAGATGCTACTGAATCCGTCAATTGGAAGGAGATCGCTGACCAAGCTCGGACCTCGGCAACAAAGGGCTTCGAAGCATTAAAGGACGCCGGCGAAAAGATCTCCAAAGGCAAATTTGATTTCAGCATCTTCGGCGCACAAGAAACGCGAAAGGTCGAACTTCCTCTCGCCCTCACTGCGGGGAAGACGCTCCGGATCGAAAATCCGGGCGGCAACGTACGCGTTGTGGGTGGATTCGAAGAGGGACATGTGTCGGCTGTTGCAAAGATTAAAGGAAGCAGCGTGGAAGACGCTCGCGACAAGGCGAACGGCTACACGCTCGTCATCGAGGAGAGCGAAGATTTGGTGCTTATCAAGCAGCCGGACATGAGTGGCTTGTCGGTGGAGATCAATGTCCAGATTCCGGTCAAGCGCTTCGTGGAAGTTCGCTCAGAGTCTGGAAATGTCTCCGTCCTAGACACTCAGCACGGTGTGCGTGTCACCAACCGAAGTGGCGATGTCCATCTCCGACAGCTTAACGGCACCGTTGAAGTCACCGCTTATAGCGGAAGCCTCAAGGTAGAAGACGTCAAGTCTCCCAGCTTGGCGATCGAGAATAAGTCGGGCAACGTCGAGTTGGTCCGCGTTGAGGGCAACATCAATGCCCGAACCGCCAGCGGCAACGTCAAGATCAGCCAAAGCTCAGGGAAAACCGTATCTGTCGAAGCCGTCAGCGGAGATATTCAAATTGATCTCGATGAACCGGTAGTAGGCAGCCTGAGCGCTCGGACGGTCAGCGGTGATTCTTTGGTCAGCATTGCGGACGGCAGCGACTGCCGAGTATCGCTCTCCACCTTACGTGGCGAAGTCGTCACCAGCTTGAAACTTGAGGACGAGGCCAAGAGTGATCAGCGGATCACCGGCCGGTTGGGCTCGGGGAAAGGCAACTTGGACATTAGTGCGGTCACGGGCAACGTGACGCTCGAAATGCACAACAGCGCCAACTGAACGGCAGCCTAACGACGCCCGGCCGGAATTCGCAAATCCAAGCGACCTGATCGGGCGTTGTAGCTGTAGCTTCCCCCCAGGGCCTGAATCATATCGCGTAGATACACCATCTCGACGCCATCCTCGCTCCAATACTTCTTACCTTTCCCGATGAACGTGGGACGCTTTAAAGTCACCTTGCGTCGACCGCCCAGCAGCATGGTTTTGGAGTCCGTGAAGGTAATACTGCCGCCGAAGAACCTGGTTACAGGATTTCCCCAGTCCTTCGGCTGAAGGTCTTCTAGATTCTGGAAAAACTTGGGGACGGCCGACACGGCAATCTCGATATCCTTCGGATCGCCGATATAGTTCACGCGCGGATAGATCTCGCCCATAAAGTCGCCGTTCAGGAGCACATATCGAAAGCTTGGATTCATCTCGAAGTGGAGATCGAAGTCGGGCACGAAGTTGCGATAAACCCGCGTCGCGCGCTTGTCGCCGTATTTCCATTCGGGCCCCGAGAACGTCCGGCCTGCGTCCCGCCACTCCACGATCATGGGCGTCCAGCGCTTCTTAACCTTGGACCAGTCGACAGTAACTTTCGCCTCATTTATCGGCCCTCGCCAAGTGGCGCCCGTCCGCAAGATATAGGACGCTAGCGCCTCATTGGAAACATTCCAGGTGTGCTTTACCCGATAGCTGAACCTCACCCTACGGGTCTGATTTTTGCCAAATGTCACTGGCTTTGTCCAAACGCCGTAGTCCATTGAATCTTCTTCGTCGCCGGTTTTTTCTACTCGGCGATATTTGAGCTGCGTCGCCTTGCCGTCGACCCACGATTTCGGGTTTTCCATCGTCGGCACAGCGATGTTGTAGCCGTTATCTGGGAAGCCCATCGTCAGCGTGTGCCGCGGTCCATAGTTTTTGAAGACGAAGTCAACTTCGACGCGCGCACGATCATCATCGAGCCAAATCCGAATGTCCTCCGACGCCATCTGCACGTGCGGGCTTCGCGAGAAGTTTACTGCCGACCCGGTATCGATGGCATAACCGTCATTTGCGGCGGCCACTGATGTGGCCAAAGCTACGA
>JAFAFM010000198.1 GCA_023423495.1 Armatimonadota bacterium | reverse complement strand
CGCGAGCCTGATTTGGGGTGAGCCTTCTGGAGCAGGCGACGAAGTTTGCGTTCACTCACCGCTTGGAGGACCGCTGCAGTCTGTGCAGCTTCTTTCTTGCGCCGAGCTTTCCAGGCTATTCAGTTATCGGCCCAATCTTCAAGCACATGACGTTACGCAGCCGCTGAACAAACTGAAGGCTCTAATTGAGCAAGAGAGCGCACTCCTGCGGAAGGCGCTCCGACTTGAAACGGGCTTTTCCTTAGCCGACTGCAGCGAGATCATTGATGGCGCGGTAGCCTTCCTAGACCGATTCGACCCTGAATCCCATCCACCAGTGACCGGCTATTCCGTCAGTGACAGAAGGATAGAAATCTTGGCCGTCCCGTACGGAACGGTGGCGGCGATTCTGCCGCAAAACGCTTTTCTGTCAATGTCGCTCATCGTCCTTGCCTCTGCCCTCGCAGGAGGAAATCGCGTGATCTTGCGCGTCCCAACCGGCTGCGCCCGTCTTGGACCAATCATCGGGCAGCTTCTCCTTCAGGCAGGATTTTCACCGGAGAGCTTTTCCGTGGTTTTCGCGGATCCTTCAGCTTTTACCAAAGCCTGTATGGATACCCGTCATCCTGTATTAGTGCACTACATGGGCAGCTCCGACCGAGCGGGCGCTCTACTCCAGACAGCCTTTGACGCCGGGAAGCCAATGCTGGTCGATGGGGAAGGAAACACCCATGTTTATGTGCATCAGGACCAGGATCCGTCGACAGTAGCGCGGTTACTTTGGATGGGTGCATTGCGCTATAACGGCCAGACCTGCACTTCCATCAACGGGGCCATCTTGCATCCTCTCATCGAGGCCGACGTTCGGGTCGAGTTGAAACGGTTGGCAATGCAGACCACCTTTGGCCTCGACGACCAAGCGAAGGTTGGCCCTATGCTGAAGGCCGGACAGGCGACGTTCGCGGTGAAGGCGGCTGCAGAAAGTCAGGGGGTGGTAGTTCAGCAAGATGGCTCGACCGACAACCTGCTCGCTCCCATATTGGTGATGGACCCCGATGCGGATTCCGTTCTCGTTCGACAAGGCATATTCGCACCCGTCCTCTGGGTGCGGACTGGGAATTTCGAGGAGTTTGAGCGCATTTGGAATAGCAACCACTACCCACTATGTGCGGGCGTGTTGGCCAATGACTCCAACGTATTGGATCGTGCGAAGCATCTGGCCGGAGCCTCGCGGATCGTCTTGAACGGTGATCCAAGTTTAGAGGATTCGATGGAGCCGTGGGGCGGCTATCCCCCTTGCGGCAGCAACCCAGTGTCCGATTGGATTTCGAAGTACCGTCGAACGGTCCAAATCGACCAGCTAGACCGAGCCTAAATCTTTCGGTTCAGGGTGATGCCTTCAACGCTGGCAAGGGTATTCCAGCCTTCCGAGAGATTGAACTCGATGGGCTTCTTCTCCTGAGGAGTCTGGGGTGCACGACCTTCAAAGTCGGTTGCCGTCAGCATCAACTTGGCATCCCTGAGGGCAGCCTTGCCTTTCACCACGGAGCGATAGTCGCCTCCGCGAAATACTGCTTGGAATCTCCCGTCTGCCGAAAGGCTGAGGGTGATTGAGGCCCCGTCTTTGGACCCTTGCCAAGTGCCTGCCTGAATCTTCTGGACTGACGGCTTGGCTCCCTGTTCGACAATGTCCGTACCTTGCTTGCCGCAACCGGTCACAAGTAAACAAGCGACCGATACGGCGAGCGCTACTCGCCGCAACACAAAGGTATTTTACCCAACTACCCGAACGGAAGCGGGCCCCCGCGGTTTGTCCAATGGCTTCCGCGGAGGCTGCGACCCACCCTTCTTATTTGGAAGACGTGGGTTGCTCAGGGGGAGTGGACGTCGGCAGTTTCCCGTTCGCTTCCCGGACGGGCTGAGTCAAGGCATTCAGGGACGTGCCTTTGAGCCCAATCTCTTCCATCAGCGAATCGACAAGAGGTGCTTGACCTCGGTATCGCAGCGCGCTGTTGACCAACTGGTCCGCTAAGCTGCCGTCGCCGGCGTGGCCATTGGAGGACGAAGCGCCTCCGCCAAGTCCTTCGACCTGAATGATCTTGATACCCTCGATCTGCTCCATTGGCTTGACGCTTTCTCGAATGATGTTCGGTAGGTTCTCGATGAGCATTTGCTTGATCTTGGCTTCAATCATCTGGGTGCTTAGGAGGTTCTCAGCTTCGTTGATGTTTCGCTTACCAACGGCTTCAACTTCGTAGACCTTTTGCTGGGCTTCGGCACGCAACTTCTCCGCGTCGGAAGCCGCTTGAGCGGCGATGCGAGCCTTCTCGGCTTCGGCTTCTGCGGCAACTTTCACCGCGGCAGCACGGTCCTCGCTCGCTTTCTTCTCGGCCTGAGCAGCGACGGTGATGCGGATTGCATCCCGTTCTGCCTCTTCGCTGGCCTGGACGAGTTCAATCGTCTTCTTTCGTTCGGCGATTTCACGCTCACGAACGGTAATTACCCGCTCATCCGCCTGAACGGCTTCGGCCCGAGCAGCAGCCGCAAGCGCTTCCGCCTCTGACTTTGCTCGCGACTTCTCGGCGATTGCGATTGCTCGCTCTTGCTCCGCAAGCTCAACGGCTTTGAGCTTTTCAATCTCAGCGGCTTCGATGGCTCGCTGGCGCAGGACGTCCAGTTCCTTGATTTGCTGCTCGTTCGCGATTCGATCGCCTTCAATTTGGCGTTGGGAGAGAATCTCTGACTGCTGAACCTGTTGGCTGGCAAGGATCTGCGCCTGCTTTGCCTCCTGCTCGCGTGCCGATTGCTCCTTCGCAATTTCAGCGGCTTGAGCAGCCTTGCGAATCGAAATCTCCCGCTCCTGCTCGAGCTTGGCGTACTGCTCTTCGCGCGCCAGAGCAAGCGACTTCTGCTCCGCTTCCAGATTTTTCATCTGGATCAGGATCCTTGTTTCTTGTTCGATGTCGTTTCGCTGCTTGCGTTTGGCTTCGATGGTTTCTGTAATCTTTGCCAAACCTTGCGCGTCGAAGGCGTTTTGCGGATTGAAGAATTCGATGCTGGTCTGGTTGAGACTTGTGAGTGACACGGACTCCAATTCCAAGCCATTCTTCAGAATGTCCTCAGAAACCGTGGTCTGTACTCGCTGAACAAAATTGACGCGCTGCTCATGAAGTTCTTCCATCGTCATCTCTGCCGCAACGGCTCGAAGGGCGTCGACGAACTTACCCTCGACCAATTCTTTTAGCAGAACAGGCTCCATCGTACGGTGACCCAGCGTTTGGGCAGCGTCCCCGATTGCTTCTTCAGTCGGTTTTACACGCACATAAAATTCGGCTTGAACGTCCACCCGGACGCGGTCCTTGGTGATGAGGCTGGATTCACCGCCACGGGCAACTTCCAGCCGCAGCGTGTTCATGTTCACCCGGATGATGTCCTGGAAAACGGGGAGGCAAGTTGCACCGCCGTTCATCACGACCTTCTGGCCACCTAGGCCGGTCCGGACGAAGGAAACTTCCTTGGACGAGCGCCGGTATAGCCGGGAGAGAATGATCGCAAACAAAAAGATGAAGACGACAATCGACCCAGCGATCAGCGCCAACATTTGAATCGTTGAAGGGTTAGGCATTTGTCTTTGGTTGGCGGTCTTCCGCCGACGGGGTATTCGCCCCAAACGAGAGGATTGCTTCCATACTGTCCTCGATTACGAGATACTTGTGACCAATCCGCTCGATCAAGAGCACGGATTCGCCGGGGTGAAATTCTGAGCCTTCGTTAAGAGGCTCGACTAAAACGTAGTGGTTTTGGCCGTGACCGTCTTTTAGTTTAGCTTGTGTCGGCGTACCCTTCCGAGTTGTTCCGAGCGTGATCACTGCAGAACAGCCCACTAGGCTTTCTGCGGAGATGGCCGTCGATTCGTCCTTCAGAACGAATCTTCGGGTGGCCGCGCCGAAGAAGCGGATCGCTAGCATTCCTAGCACGATGGCTAGAGGAACCGCCACCGCCAATCCGAGGGGCTTGCCCATAAGATTCAGAGCCGCCCACTGCGTAAGCACGCCGCCGAGACCAAATCCCATGAGCAACAGCAGAAATAGGATCAGGATCGGAACCTGGCCGACGTGCAGCCATCCGAGGAAACTCTCGCCACCGCTGACATGTCCGTCATGGTTGAAATCCAGATCGACGTCTACGTCGTGGTCCAAGCCCGGAATTGCGGAGTCCACGGCGTGGGATAGAGCAAATCCGGCGATCATCGAGATCAACTCCAAGATCGCAAGGCCAGCCATAACGCAAAGCGCAATGGTAAAAGGCGCGTTCGCTGGAGCCGTCAAAAACTCAATCATCAACTTGTTTTGAATTCAACAACTAATATGGATTTCCCTCTATTCGCGTTGCAGGCGCTGGTAAAACTTCACAAATGATGGCTGTCGCACTCCTTGCTCTTGCCGCCGATGTGTTGGTGCCTTCTCCCACGCTGGATTCAGTCTGTGAACGCGTGATTGCGGCCACTCACAAAGAGTTTCCGAAGCTTGCCAAGGATCAAATCGCGATCGGATTCGGAAAGATCGACCGAACTGGCCAAGTCATTGAATACGGAAACAACCAAGGGAAAGTCGCCTTCTATCCCGCTAGCACCGTCAAGCTGTTTTATCTGGCGTACGGCGCGGTTCTCTTGGAGCAGGGGAAGCTCAAAATAACTCCTGAGCTAGAGCGTGGATTCCGCGACATGATCGTGGATTCCTCCAACGACGCAACCGGCCTGATCCTCGAC
>JAFAFM010000188.1 GCA_023423495.1 Armatimonadota bacterium | reverse complement strand
GCGCGCGAGTGCGCTGTTCCATTACTCGATGCTTTATCTGGCCCTGCTTTTCCTTGCGTTGGCGGTCGACCAAAGGTGGCTCTTTGCGATTTTTTAAGTTGACAGCAATGTCTAGATTGGTCTTGGTAGACTCATTTGTGAATCCGTTCATGGATGAGGCGCAAACGCCTTTCTACGATCGATCGGAGCAGCACGATGCCGCAAATCTTTAAACCTGCAGCAAATTACATCGCTCGCGCCAGCCTCATCGCGGGGCTCCTCGCGCCGGTGGTTATCGGATATGCCGTCGCCGCGATATCGCGCTCCCCGGCTAATACCAAGGTTCAGGTTCCTTTGAATCAGCCGGTACCGTTCAGTCACCAACACCACGCATGGGAGTTGGGCATCGACTGTCGCTATTGTCACACCTCGGTCGAGAAGTCGCCCGAAGCAGGATTCCCGGCAACGGAAACGTGCATGAGTTGCCATTCGCAGATCTGGACCAACTCACCGCTACTCGGCCCGGTACGAGAAAGCTTCGAATCCGGAACCCCAATCAAGTGGAATAAGGTCAACAAGGTTCCGGAGTTTGTCTACTTCAATCACAGTATTCACATCGCCCGCGGCATCAACTGCAACACCTGCCACGGACCGATGCAGCATCAGCACATCACGTACAAGGGCAATTCATTCCAGATGCAGTGGTGTCTGCAATGCCACCGCGAACCTGAGCGATACGTGTACCAGGACCCGAAGAATCCTCAACTGAGCCCGCGGGAGCAGGTTTTCAACCTTTATTGGAAGTACCAAGCCGGCGAAGAGCTCAGCGGCCGCGAACTCAAGATCATTCAGGGCGAGGACATGGGATCGAACGGAGCGGACGATAAGGAAGCGGGTCGAGCGCTCTTGGCAAAGTACGGCGTGAGGGTTCAGCAGTTATCAGACTGTACGGTTTGTCACAACTAGGGATTTCATTGGGGATTAATGGAAGATAACGGTCAAAAGCAGAAGCGTTTAGATCTGGATGCGATCCGGCAACAGCTATCTGGGCAGTCTGGCAAAAAGTATTGGCGGAGCCTGGAACAGGTTGCCGATACTCAGGAATTCCAGAATTGGTTAGAAGACGAGTTTCCGCACCGTCGTTCGCTCCTAGAGATCGACCGCCGTTCCATGCTGAAGGTGATGGGCGCCTCCATCGCCCTTGCCGGATTATCGGGCTGCCGTTCCGTATTTATGGATCAGGACAAGGCAGTGCCTTACGTCCGACAGCCGGAAGAAGTCGTTCCTGGCAAGCCACTCTTTTATGCGACCGCCATGCCGTTAAATGGATACGGTGTGGGTGTGCTCGTCGAGCAACATGAGGGTCGTCCCACCAAGATCGAAGGGAATCCGGACCATCCGGAGAGTCGAGGCTCAAGCAGTTCGATCATTCAAGCTTCCATCCTCTCCATGTACGATCCTGATCGCAGCCAGAATGTGTTCCAAGGCGGCGACATCAGTACGTGGGAGGAGTATGACAAGACTCTCGCGGCGGCCTTGAAGGATCAAAAAGCTACGGGTGGTGCCGGTATTCGGATTCTCACCCAGGCAATCGCCTCACCGTTCCTGGAATCAGCGATCGCGGCCTTCCAGAAGGCATACCCCGCAGCGACCTGGCACAGCTGGGAGCCAGTGGGACGGGATAACGCCCGGCAGGGAGCAAAAGCGGCATTTGGACGTGCCGTCAACACTTACTACGATTTCACTAAAGCGCGGGTTATCGTTTCGCTGGACTCTGACTTCCTCGTCTCAGGGCCGGGCAATCTTCGGTATGCGCGAGATTTTGCCAACGGGCGACGCATCGAGCAAACGAACGGCGACATGAATCGCCTTTACCAGTTCGAGAGCTTCCCTTCTATCACCGGAACCAATGCCGATCACCGGTGGGCGACGAAGGCGTCAGAAATTCCTGGTATTGCCAGCGCGTTGGCCGCCGCTTTGGGAATTGGAGGCGGGGGCAATTCGGCCGTGGATCCCGATACGATTCAGAAGGTCGCGGCAGATCTCCAGGCGAATCGTGGCGCTTCGATCGTCATCGCGGGAGATCATCAGCCGGCCGCTGTTCACCAACTTTGCCACCAAATCAACCAAGCCCTCGGAAATGCAGGCAGCACCGTGCTCTACGGGCCGCGGATTGACGCCGGTCCCGACAACCAGCTGGAATCCATCCGGAGCTTGACGAATGCGCTGAATTCCAAGAAGGTCGATGTCCTGCTTATCCTCGGCGGCAACCCGGCATACGACGCACCGGCGGACCTGAGGTTTGGCGCTGCGATGGTCGGAGCCAAGCTCAAGGTTCATCACGCCCAATATTGGGATGAAACGAGCGCCAAATGTGACTTCCATTTGCCGCTCACCCACTATTTGGAAGAGTGGGGTGACGTGCGGGCCTACGACGGATCCGTGTCGCTTATCCAGCCGATTATCGCGCCGTTATTCGAATCCAAGTCCCACGTCGAAGTGCTCTACCGGGCGATGGGTCAGTTCCGATCCGCTTACGATTTGCTGAGGGCAACTTATGCGGCGACTCTGCCAGGCAAGGAGTGGGATAAAGCCCTCAACACGGGAGTTTTGCCAAATAGTCGACCCGCGGCGGTCTCATTGGCTGCCGGCGGGGCTTCAGTTCAAATGCCTGAAGTAGTGTCCGGGACCGAAGTGATCATCCGAGATGACTCGCACGTTTTCGACGGGCGATATGCCAACAACGGGTGGCTTCAGGAATTGCCCAAGCCGCTCAGTAAGATCACATGGGACAACGCCATCCATCTCAGTCCCAAGCTGGCGCAGTCGTTGGGGGTTGAGAGCGAGGACGAAGTCGAACTCACGGTCAATGGAACTTCGGTGCGCGGCGGGGCGTGGGTCATGCCTGGCCACCCGGAGAACTCCGTCACGGTCCTTCTGGGTTATGGTCGCCAGTTTGGTGGCACGATCGCTACCAATGCGGGTTTCAACGCCTATCCGCTCAGGACCTCGAACTCAATGTCCTGGAGTGGCGGTGCCCAGCTTCGGAAAACAGGCAAGATTTTCGCTCTGTCGACGGTTCAGATCCACCACGAAATGGAGGGCCGAGATATCGTTCGATCGGGCACCCTCGCCGATTGGCACCGCGATCCCACGCTTACTCCCGAAACGAAGCACCACGTGGAAGACGTGTCCATGTATCCGGACAATGTATTCGAGTTCGACGGACCCCAATGGGGAATGACGATCGACCTCAATACGTGCATCGGTTGCAACGCGTGCGTCACCGCATGCCAGGCAGAGAACAATATTCCGGTCGTTGGCAAGGAGCAGGTGAAGCGAGGCCGCGAGCTGCACTGGATCCGGCTCGACCGCTACTATGTAGGCGGATTGGATCAGCCCGAAGAGACTGTCCACCAGCCGGTGATGTGCGTGCATTGCGAGAAAGCGCCATGCGAACCGGTTTGTCCGGTCGGGGCGACAATGCACAGTCACGAAGGGCTGAACCAGATGGTGTACAACCGCTGCGTTGGAACTCGGTACTGCTCGAACAACTGTCCTTACAAAGTCCGCCGGTTTAACTATTTGAACTACGCCGACAACCAGGATCAATTCATGACCACGGTTATGGACCACCCAGCACCGGGTATTCCGATGACCGAAAAGAAAGTTATCGTGCCAGGCAAAATCACTGCCGAGAAGACGCACGGTCGCAGCTTGTTGAAGATGGTGCAAAACCCAGACGTTACGGTCCGAGGCCGCGGCATCATGGAGAAGTGCACGTACTGTGTTCAGCGCATCAACGACACTCGGATCGAGGCCAAGAAACAGGGGCGCGATATTAAAGATGGAGAAGTCGTCACGGCTTGTGAACAGGCCTGTCCGACCAAGGCGATCGTGTTCGGAAATGTGGCCGACCACGAGAGTCGCGTGAGCAAACTCCGCGCCGACAAGCGCAGTTACCTGCTCCTCGAAGAATTGAACACTCGACCGCGCACGAGCTATCTCGGCCGCGTTCGTAATCCGAATCCGGAGATCACGGCTTAACATGGCTCGAGAAACGTTAAACGATCAACTGATCACCGGGCAGCAGACTTACGCGTCGATCGACAACACGATCGGCTCGATGGTCTTGGACGGAAAGCGCCATAAGCGCAACTGGTACGTGATGCTCGGCATCGCGTTCCTGCTGCTTAACGGCTTCATGCTCTCGGTCGGCTGGCTCCTGTATCAAGGAGTTGGCGTCTGGGGTAACAACGTCCCCACTGCCTGGGCCTTCGACATCATCAACTTCGTCTGGTGGATTGGCATCGGCCACGCCGGAACGCTGATCTCAGCGATCCTATTGCTTGTCCGTCAGCAATGGCGTAACTCGATCAACCGATTTGCCGAGGCGATGACGCTGTTTGCGGTCCTCTGCGCCGCGCAATATCCGCTTTTGCACACCGGCCGACCTTGGGTCGCTGCGTACTGGCTGTTCCCGTATCCGAACATCATGGGGCTGTGGCCGCAGTTCCGGTCGCCCTTAATTTGGGACGTCTTTGCGGTTAGTACCTACGCCTTGGTGTCCATCCTGTTCTGGTTCGTGGGATTGATCCCTGACCTTGCAACCCTGCGGGATAAGGCGACGACCAAGATTCCCCGGGTGGTCTTCGGATTCCTCTCCCTAGGGTGGCGGGGATCGATGAAGCATTGGCACCGCTACGAGCAGGCTTATTTGCTCCTCGCGGGCATCAGTACCCCGTTGGTTCTCTCGGTCCACACGATCGTGTCCTACGACTTTGCGATGTCGATCGTACCGGGCTGGAACGTCACAGTCTTCCCACCCTACTTCGTCGCGGGCGCAGTCTTTGCCGGTTTTGCGATGGTTCTCTTGCTGGCGATTCCAGTACGGGCCTGGTACGGCCTCAAGGACATGATCACCATGCGGCACATCGACTGGATGTGCAAGATCATGCTCGCCACCGGCCTGATCGTGTTCTACGGGTACATCCTGGAAGTCTTCTACGGGTACTACTCCGCCAGCCCAGCCGAGCTTGCCCTTATCGACTGGCGTTTCAACGGACCTTATGCTTGGGCTTACTGGATGCTGATCGCTTGCAACGGGATTATTCCGCAGGTGTTATGGGCTCCGGCCGCACGAAGGAATTTGCCGGTTGTGTTCATCGTCTGCCTGTTCATTAGCTTGGGCATGTGGCTGGAGCGCTTTGTCATCATCCCAATGTCGCTGATGCGGAATTACCTGCCAGCCAGCGACCGGATGTACTACCCAACAATCGTCGACTTCCTGATGTTCTTCGGAACCATCGGGCTCTTCTTCTTCATGATGTGGCTCTTCATTCGGTTCCTCCCGGTTATCAACATGTTCGAAATGAAAGACCTGTTGTTCAAGCAGAAATCGCACGATAAGCACGACTCGACGCATGAGCATGAGGAGGTTGGAAAGCACTAATGCTCTTCAAGAAGTCTCTGCCCACATACGGAGTTGTCGCCGAGTACGACTCGCCAGAATTGCTCTTAGAGGCGGCTGCCCAAGTTCGGGCTGCAGGTTACAAGCGGCTGGAGGCCTACACGCCGTTTCCCATCCATGGGTTGGTGGATACGGTTGGCTTCAAGGACGAGAAAGTGCCGTGGATTGTTTTCCTCGGAGGCATAACAGGAGCGTCGCTGGGCTACGCCCTGCAGTACTACACGTCGGTTATCGACTATCCACTGAACGTTGGTGGTAAGCCGCTCAACTCCTTGCCGATGTTTTTCCCGGTGATGTACGAATGCACGATCCTGTTTGCTTCATTTGGCGCCTTTCTCGGCATGCTGGGCTTGAACAAGTTGCCGCAGCCGTATCACGGGGTTTTCAATACGCCGAACTTCGAGCGGGCAAGCCAGGACAAGTTCTTCCTTGCAATCGAAGCGGACGATGCCCAGTTCGACGAGGTCGAAACCAAGAAATTCATGGAAACGACGAACGCTAACAGCGTGTCTTTGGTGAAGGAATCGCCAGGAGCAGACGAATGAAACTCACCGCGAAGCTTCTACTGGCGCTCGCTCCGCTCGGAATTGCGGGATGCCACACCGACATGTGGGTTCAGCCGAAGATTCACGAGCCCTACCAGGAGAGCACGTTTTATGCGGACGGTTCGACCGCTCGTCCGCTCATTCCCGGAACGGTAGCCCGTGGGAACCTCCGCTTGGATGACGCATTCTTCACCGGATACAAGGACGGCAAGATGGTCAGCGAGTTTCCTCTTCCGGTGACCGAGGAGCTCATCCGCCGCGGTAAAGAACGATATTCCATCTACTGCTCGCCGTGCCACGGGCAGTTGGGCGATGGCCAAGGCATGATCGCGAAGCGGGGCTTCACGCTTCGGAGACCCGTCGGCAACTATCACACGGACAGGCTGCGAGCCATGCCCGTGGGCCACTTCTACGATGTGATCACCAACGGATATGGGTCGATGTACAGCTACGCGTCCCGGATCGAGCCGAAGGATCGATGGGCCGTTGTCGCCTACGTGCGAACACTGCAATTGAGTCAGAGCGCAAGTGAATCCGACCGATCGGAAGCTGAATCAAGATTTCCGGCGCCGGCGCCCGCTCAAGACGATCACACCTTGGGCGCGAAGACAAATGAGGAGGCAGGCCACTAATGTCTGACTCGCACATTCTCACGAGAAACCGCATGGGTCGATTTGGACCCGTGGCCGGCCTCTTGGGGCTCGTCGGCATCGGGATTCTTATTGCCGGATTGATCGGCAATCAGCCCGCCGCCTGGCAGGCGTACCTCTTTGGCTGGCTGGCCTGGCTTTCGTTGTCGGTTGGCTGCCAGGGATTGCTGCTGCTCAAGCACTGCTTGAATGCGAAGTGGGGCCTGCCGGTTCTTCGGTTGATGGAAGCCGGAGCCAGCGTCTTCAACTTCCTGCTCCTATTTGCAGCCTTTCTGCCGATTCTGTACACAGTTTTGGCTGGCATCCCGGTGCTTTACCCTTGGGCAGACCATCAGAAGGTAGCCACGGATCACCTACTTCACGCCAAGGCTTGGTATCTGAATCCAACCGGATTCACCATCCGCGCAGTTATCTACTTCGCGATTTGGATCTTTTTCTCGTGGAAGATGACTCAGTCAACACTCCGCCAAGATGAAAGTCGCGACGAACGAGAGCAGGCGATGCGCACTAACTGGGCCTCGCCGGGAATCGTGATCTATATCTTGGCCGTGACGTTCGCATTCACCGACTGGGCGATGAGCCTCGAGCCAACCTGGTCCTCCACCATCTACGGAGCTTGGTGGGCCGTCGGAATGGCCTTGACAGGACTTGCGTTCATTACGATCATTGCGGTGCTGAACGAGGACAAGGACCCTTATCGCGGAGTCGTGACTCACAACTGGACGAGGGACATGGGCAACCTGATCTTTACGTTCACCATGTTGTGGGGGTACACCACGTTCAGCCAGTACCTGATTATCTGGTCTGGCAATATTCCCGAATTCATTACTTACTTCGTGCGACGATCTGAGGGCCGGTGGAACGCAATCGGACTGGCGGTGATGCTCGGGCAGTTCTTTGTCCCGTTCTTCGCCTTGCTCTCGCCCCGAGTAAAGGCTCAGCCCCGACTTCTCGTCAAGCTCTGCGGCTGGGTTCTCTTTTTCCGACTTGTCGACATGTATTACGTCATCATGCCGGCGATGAGGCCCACACCAGTGCCCAGCATTTGGGACTTAGTAGCGCTGGTCGGAATCGGTGGCCTTTGGGTATTCGGATTCTCCAAGTCAGTCGCTCGGGCACCTTTAATGCCCAGCTACGACCCGCGTTTAACGGAGGCGGCACATGCACACTGATCATCACAAGGACCCTCTGGTGGACTTGGGCTATGAGAAGCGCGACCTCCATCCGAAGAACATTTTCATCGCGTCTGTGGTGTTCTTCGTCTTCGCCTTTGTCAGCTATGCCGCTGGTTGGGCGATTCTGCACTGGGGATTTGATGCGTTCAAGCCGGTGCCCGGCGTGAACGATTTGATGTCCAATAAGATTCCGAAGGCGCCCAATCCGATCTTGCAAACCAACGTAACCGCCAAGACTGACATCAAGGCGATGCGCGAACACGAAGCTTCTGTGCTGGGTTCTGGGGGCGCGTCTGACCACACCAAGGGCAAGAACCGGATCAGCATCGAGCAGGCGATCAAGCTGTCGGCCGAGAGAGGCGCGAAGTTAAATTCGACAGGAGGCACGAGCCAGTGAAACGAGCTTCGCTGATTTTGGGTTTGATGACGATTGTGGGAGCTGCTTTCGGGCAAAACTCGTTCCAGCAGTCCCTCTCCCGGATGAAGATTGAGCAAAAGCTGGGCGCCCAAGTTCCTGCCGAAGCCACCTTCCGCGATGAGATGGGCAAGCAGATCCGCTTTGCTTCGCTGGTTGGAAAGCGGCCCATCGTTTTGTTGCCAATCTTCTTCCAGTGTCGAGGTGTCTGTGGCAAGGAGATGGACAACCTGCTTAAAACCGTGGCGAAGATGGAAGCTCCCGGCAAGGATCCGGACGGTAAAGAGCTTCCAGCCTGGCGTGTGGGTAGAGACTTCGATGTCGTGTTGCTCAGCATTAATCCTCGCGAGACCCCTGAGCTGGCTATGAATAAAAAAGTCAGTCTGCTCAAGGTCATGAAGGGCGACACCAATCAAGAGGGCTATCACTTCCTCACGGGCAACATGGAAGAAATCCGCAAGGTCACCAATGCGGTGGGCTTTGGATTCGATTACGACGAGAAAGACGGTCGAATCAACCACCCGTCTGGACTAATGATCCTGACCGCATCCGGCAAGGTTTCCCAATATGTTCTCGGGGCAGACTATCCACGCCCGTTGATGCTCCAGTCTCTCGCGCTTGCCAACCAGGACAAGATCGGCCGGGAGGCAGAGACGGTGTTGCTTGGCTGCGTGATGATCGATCCGGTCACCGGGGAGCGAAGCCTTGTCATCAAGAACGTTGTCAGTCTCGTTGCCGGCTTATTCGCCATCGGATTGTTTGCATGGATTGGAACGATGGTGGTCAAGGGCCGCAAAGCGGCCCCAGATGGAGGTGCTCCGACCAGGGCTTAGCTCGAAACGGAACTTTTTACTATGCCAAAGCTCAGTAATTTTCCACTCGCGCCGGAGCAGGCATCGAACTTCGCCGCAGAGTACGATGCGATTTTCTACACGCTGACGATCCTCACGGTGGTTTTCACCACCCTGGTGGGTGTGTTGGTGCTGTACTTCGCGATAAAGTACCGAGAGGGCAATAAGGTCGATCGCTCGCGGCCAATTTATGAGCATTTACCCCTAGAGCTAACCTGGACCATCATTCCTACGGTTTTGGGCTTAATCGTATTCTTCTTTGGAGCCCGCTTGTTTGTTCAAATGCGCACTCCGCCCGCCGACGCGATGGACATTTATATTGTTGGCAAGCAGTGGATGTGGCATGCCCAGCACGCGCCGAGTGGAGTCCGAGAAAACAACACCCTTCATGTACCGCTGGGCAAGCCCGTGCGGCTCACGATGATCTCGCAGGATGTCATCCACGCCTTCTTCGTTCCTGAATTCCGAATTCAGTATATGGTCGTACCTGGCCGCTATACCACGCAGTGGTTCACGGCCACTAAAACTGGCACCTATCACCTCTTCTGCAATATGTATTGCGGAGGTCAGCACTCCGAGATGGGAGGCTATGTTTACGTGATGGAGCCGAAGGACTACTCAAGATGGCTGGCCAACGGTGGTAACGACCTTCAGACATTAACCATGGAGCAACGCGGAGCTCAGACGTACGAGCGATTGGCCTGCGGAAACTGCCACGAAGCGAAGGATACGGAGCGTGCGCCGACCCTGTACGGCATGTTTGGCAAGTCACGGCAGTTCACCAACGGCAGTTCAGTCGTTGCTGACGAAGCCTATTTCAGAAAGTCGCTGATCGATCCGCACGAGCAGATTAACGCGGGTTATTCGAATACGATGTCGGCCTACAACGACGTCTCAGAAGAAGAAATTCTGAACATGATCGCCTACGTGAAGTCACTCGGTACGAGTGGGGCATCGACGCCCACCAAACCCGGGATCGAGCCACATAAGGGCGTCCAGACCCCAGGTTCAAGACAAGATTTAGCCGTCGGAGCGATGGCAGGTGAACAGGGCGATACCAAAAGGGGGGGCCAAACCCCAGGGAATATGGCAGTTGGCGCCTTGGCCACAGAAAGTGGAGCAAATAGATAATGAGCGCAGTTGAAACTGATCACGAACACGGCAGTACAGAAGAGCTGAACTACCTGACAAACGGTCGTACGGTTCGCTCATGGCTGCTGACTGGCGACCATAAGCGGATCGCGATCCTGTATCTTATTTCGACAGCCCTCTTCTTCATGGTTGGCGGCATTTTTGCTTCGCTGATCCGAATCGAACTGACCGTACCGACGGGCGTCTTGCTGGAGACCGAGACCTACAACAAGGTCTTTAGCGCTCACGGCATCGTGATGATCTTCTTGTTCTTGATCCCCGCTATTCCGGCGGTTCTGGGCAACTTTATATTGCCCATCATGATCGGAGCGAGAGACCTTGCCTTTCCACGGCTGAACCTATTGAGCTGGTATGTATACATGGCTGGCGGTCTTCTGATCACCTGGGCCATTTGTATCGGAGGCGTCGACACCGGCTGGACCTTCTACACGCCGCTCTCGACAACCTACTCTCATGGCGCGATCAGCTTGGCGATCCTTGGAGCGTTCCTGGCAGGATTTAGCTCGATCTTTACTGCCATTAACTTCGTGGTAACCATCCACAAGATGCGCGCGCCAGGCATGACCTGGTTCCGCATGCCCTTGTTTATTTGGGCCATGTATGCCACCTCTGTTGTCATCCTTCTGGGTACGCCAGTGGTTGCCATCACGCTTGGTCTTGTTATGGTCGAGCGCTGGACCGGAATTGGCATCTTCAGCCCTGAATTGGGTGGCGATCCGGTGCTGTTCCAGCACATGTTCTGGTTCTATTCGCACCCCGCGGTCTACATCATGATCTTGCCCGCGTTTGGTGTGATTAGCGAACTCATCGCCAACTTCACCCGGAAGCGGATCTTTGGCTACCACTTCGTAGCTTTCTCATCCCTGGCCATCGCTGGTCTGGGCTTCCTTGTCTGGGGACACCACATGTTCGTCTCCAGCCAGTCAATGTACGAAGGGATCGTCTTCTCCCTGATTTCGTTCCTCGTTGCGGTTCCGTCGGCCATTAAGGTCTTCAACTGGACCGCGACCATCTACAAGGGCAACGTTCGGCTTCAGACGCCTATGATCTACGCTATCTGCTTCTTGATGCTGTTCACAGTTGGTGGCCTCACCGGACTGTTCTTGGCATCGATGGGCACGGACGTGCACTTGACGGCCACGTACTTCATCGTCGCGCACTTCCACTACGTCATGGTTGGGGGAGCGCTGACGGGCTTCTTGGGTGGACTCCACTACTGGTGGCCGAAGATGACGGGCCGAATGTATCCCGATGGCATCGCCCGGGTGAATGCGGTCCTGGTGTTTATCGGCTTCACCGCCACGTTCGTTCCCCAGTTCATCGTTGGCTTCCTGGGAATGCCGAGACGGTACCACTACTACTACTTCGCTCCGGAATTCCAGATCTACCACATCATGTCTTCGGCAGGCGCTGGAATCTTGGCGATCGCCTTCTTCACGCCGGCGACTTACTTGATTTGGTCCCTATTCAAGGGAGAAAGAGCTTCGGCCAACCCGTGGGGTGCTCACGGTTTGGAATGGGAAGTCTCGTCCCCGCCCGATTCTCATAACTTCCACCATGTGCCGGTCGTCACCGATGAGGTCTATGACTTCCCGGGTGTCGAATACGCACATCCGAGCCATGGTCACAAGAAGCGAAAGGCAAAGGATGCCGAACCGGCGACCAAGGAGATTCACTAATCAATGGCTTCTGCACACGCTGAAGTTGAGAACTTCGACGTCCACGTTCATCATCAGTTCGAAGACATCGAGCAGCAGAACGAATCCTACATCGTGGGGATGTGGACGTTCATGGTTACCGAAGTTATGTTCTTCGGCGCCTTGTTCCTAGTCTATATCCTCTACCGATGGCACTACCAACCGGACTTCTACGCAGCGCATAAGGCGCTCGATGTGGGCCCAGGCGTCGTAAACACCGTTCTCCTTCTACTGAGTTCATTTACGATGGTGCTGGCCGTACACTTCGCCCAGCTTCGGAATAAGAAGATGGTGGTCGCCAACCTTTTGGCAACATGTGCTCTAGCCACCGGATTCTTGTTAATCAAGTTCATTATCGAATGGCCGGCCAAGTTTGGCCACCATCTCGTGCCCGGAGCATCCTTTGGAACACACCCGGAGTATCTTCACGGCGCAAGTCCAAGAGCCGCCGAGCTCTTCTTCAGCCTTTACTTCTTAATGACGGGACTGCACGCGATCCACATTATCGTGGGCATCATCATTATCGGAGCTCTAGCGCTGACTTGGATTCGGGGCTGGAAGCTTGCAACCGAAGACTACATCCCTACGGAATTGGTCGGTCTGTACTGGCATTTCGTCGACCTGGTTTGGATATTCCTATTCCCGCTCTTTTATCTAATTCCGCAATAAGAACATGGCAAGCAAAGGTCACTCTAACGGTATTCACGTCTTTCCGGTGAGCATGTATGCGAAGACCCTTTTCGCATTGCTCGTATTAATGGTGCTTACAGTTCTTGCCGCACAAGTCAACTTCGGGCATATCTTTGCGGATCGAGGATGGTCACCAGCCCTGGGCTCGGTCCTAAACAATGTCATTGCAATGACCATCGCAGTCATTAAGGGATTGCTGGTCATCCAATTCTTCATGCACGTCAAATTTGGCACCGACTTGATCAAGCTATGGGCCATGACGGGCTTCATCTGGGTAACCCTGATGCTGTTTATTCTTATGGATTACGGCACTCGGAAATACGAACCTGCGCCTGCATTCGAAGCTGACACCGGCAGTGGTCTCTACCGTGAAATCACTCGAACGGGCGAGAACGTACCCCCCGACGAGTATCCTGTCCTTCGGGTTCGATAGCATCGCAGATGAATTCGTGCCTATTACGAAGCCGGGTCCTTGGCCAACTGATTCTCCGCCCAAGCGACAATTGTTTCGGGAGTCGCCTCCTCCCCGAAGAGGGTGGGCTCACTCCAAGTTGCTTTCGTTAATCGAAAGGTTGGTCGAGGGATCAGAGAGCCATACGGCATGATGCGATTTGTGTTTTCCAAACGGCAGCAAATGACATTGCAAGCCGCCATTCTTGCGAGTAGCGCGATACCGGGTTTAAGCTCTTGCAATTCGCCAGATTCGCTAAGCTGACCCTCGGGGAAGACGCACACGACTTCGCCCATTTTCAACAACTGCACGGCCCTGCGAATGGAGGCACGGTCTGGTTCGCCGCGCTTTACCGGGAATGCGCCGTAAGCCCTGATCAAGGACTTCAAGACCGGGATTTCAAACAGCTCGCTCTTGGCCATGAAATGGATCGGGCGATTGCAGGCAAGCTGCACAACCACAGGATCGACGTCCGCGAGGTGATTTGAGAGGATGAGCAGTCCGCCTTCCCGAGGAATTCGACCCTTGCCGTAGGATCGGATAGGCCCCAGAATCAGAAACAGAAAAAACCCTAGAAATCTAGAAAAGGGAAGCAGGAGCCAACGGTGGAACCACGAATGTGGACCCACGTCAGCCGAGGACTTTTCGGATGGCTTCGACATAGGCTTCGTGTTCTTCGGCGAGTACTCGTTTACTGAGGGATTCGGGTGTGTCACCGGGGAGGACGGGACACCTGCGCTGGACAACGATCGTTCCCTCATCATAATTTTCGGTTACCAAGTGGACGGTGGCGCCGGATTCCTTTTCTCCCGCATCTAAAACTGCCCTGTGGACATGCATGCCATACATTCCTTTCCCACCAAACTTCGGCAGCAGAGCGGGATGGACGTTCAATATGCGATTTGGGAAGGCTTGCAACACGGCCGTCGGCAGCAACCGGAGGTATCCGGCAAGACAGACTAGATCGCAGGTACTGAGCACCCCCAAAAGAGCCGCCCCATAGTCTTCTAAACCGGGCTCCACGATCGCTACCGGTACTCCCATCTCCTTTGCCTTCTGCACCGCAAGGGAATCATTATTTGGCGCCAAGACGACCGCCACTTCAGCTGGAATTCGCCCATCTTGGCAGGCGGAGATGATGGCCACCATGTTTGAGCCACGCCCCTTCGGGCCGATAAGAATTCCGATGCGTGAAAAAGCCACCTCGTTCAGTTATATCGGAACGAGGTGCCTGACTGATACGAAAGTCGGAGAAGATTCAGCCTTAACGAGCTCTGATAACAGTGGTTATAAACCGGAATTGCCGCTGCAAACGATCGCGCAACTCCAAGACCCAGTCATCTTCGTGATCATGGTCCTGTCCAGCGTGAAGGGCAGGATCCTCGAACATTTGATCGTGACCCACGGCCGGACCATTCAAATCCACCGTCCTTGCAGTTGGCTTTGGCGCCCGAGGTAGAAGCGACGGCGCCTGAGCCAAGCTGAAGGCTACGACTGCATGGTTGGTGCTCGACTGAATAAGGTATTCGGGCACAGTGTGCTCGATCCGATCATGCTGGGTATGCCACACAAAGCCATAGTCCTGCTTGCCCTTCTCCATCGTGAAAAATCCAGGAACTCCAACGAAATTGAAAGGCGCATGGTCGCTCGAT